>JBCDCF010000750.1:0-2198 GCA_039182345.1 Pseudomonadota bacterium | reverse complement strand
GCGACAGGTTCTGTTCGGCAGCGTTCAGCTTCAGCGTTGCCTCATGCCGGCGGGCGCGAAGGCCGGAAATGCCTGCCGCCTCCTCCAATATATTGCGCCTGTCGGTGGGCTTTGCGGCAATGAGCTCTGCCACCTGCCCCTGGCGCACCATGGAGGGGGAGCGCGAGCCTGTGGCCGCATCGGCAAACAAGAGCTGTACGTCGCGGGCACGAACAGTCTTGCCGTTGACGGAATAGTCCGAGCCGAGGGAGCGGGTGATGGCCCGCGTCACCTCCAGGGCGTCGGCGTTGTTGAGGTCTGCCGGGGCGGTGCGGGCGCTGTTGTCGAGGAAGAGGGTGACCTCGGCCGTATCGCGCCTTGGTCGGCGGCCCGAGCCTGCGAAAATCACATCGTCCATGGACGAGCCGCGCACGCTCTTATAGGAGGCCTCGCCCATCACCCAGCGAAGGGCTTCCACGAGGTTGGATTTGCCGCACCCGTTGGGGCCGACCACGCCGGTCAATCCCGGCGTAATCTCAATGTCGGTGGGGTCGACGAACGATTTGAAGCCAGTAAGGCGGAGTTTGTCGAATTTCATCGCACCTCCACCCCATGGTGAATCAGCTCCCGAGTTTGGGGTCTATCACCTCGCGGAACCCACGCATCGTGCGCGGCCCTTGGAAACGCTCTCCGTCCACGAAAATCGTCGGTGTGGCACTCACGCCGTACGTTTCGTAGCCGTGCTCTTTGACGGCATTAATCCCGTCCAAGAGTTTCTGATCGGTTAAGCAGGCCTCGAAGCTTTCATTGGTAAACCCAGCCTGGAGGGCGAGATTGCGGATCTTCGGCAGCGCATCCTGGGTGGCCCATTGGCGCTGGGTCTCGAAGAACAGGTCCACCACATCGTAGTACCTGTCGTCCGAGCAGCGGGCGAGCATGAAGACGGCCGCAGCGAGGGGATCGAACGGGAACTCGCGCAGGATGAACTTCACCTGGCCTGTGTCGATGTATTCGGTCTTCAGGTCCTTGAAGGTGCCGTTGTGGAAGGACGCGCAGTGCGGGCACGTCATGGAGGCGTACTCGATGATCGTCACCGGCGCGTTCTCATCCCCCAGGATCACGTCGGGAAGGGGTTCCGCCTTTGCCTGGGCGAAGGCCTGAGGGGCGGCAAGCGCCAGCGAGGTGCTGGCGGCAAGCAGGGAAAAGTGGCGGCGCGTAAGCATGTCACCCTCGTGTCAGAGTCTGTGACTGCGTTATGGGCGCTAAGGCTCCTTAGATAAAGCGCGTTGACTGACCCTTGCGCCCAAGCGTGACAATGCGGCCTTCAAATCTTGGTGGGTTATCCCGCCCAGTCCGGCTTCAACTGCGGCAATTGCGCCCGGGTCGAGGGGTTTTGGCGGTTTGGCTGGCTGTGCGCGGGGCACTGGCGAGGGACCGGCCTGGGTGATGCGCAGCCGCTGAATGGCCGGCCAGCCGATGATGAGGTTCGCCCGTTCAACAATTTGCGGCGCAATGTGTTGGAGCGCGAGGGCGGTGGCCCCGTCGGCACGCACCAGCAAGGTGGCCCCTTCGCCGCCGTCCCGCTTGTCCCGCGCCGGCCACAGGATCTTCTCCACCCTGGCGGTGCTGGCAAAGCGCGCGCCAAAAAGGTCCGCCGGCTCGAGGGTGAGCTGGACGGCGGCAATGCCGCGCTTGCGGCAGGCCGGTGTGATGAGCGCGCCCACCACGTCGGCAAGGGGTTTTGGGCCTTTGCGTGCCATCGCCGCAGAGTGCCGTGATGGCGGGCGTCGCGCAATCGCCTTCCACAGCGCCGGTGAAGTGCGGGGAAAGGTCCAGCGAGCGCCACCGCGCCATTGCGCAGGGCACGCCAAGCTGCTCCAACCCGGCGACGACCACCGGGCGGTGAGGATTGTGAGAGCGCAAAGGCCAACGGCAAAGGCGCGCATGGCGGCGCGACGGGCAGGACGCGCCAAGCCTGTGCGCACCGATGCGGTGGCCGCTGCCGGGCCGAAGGCGGCCGAACCGGAGGCGGGTCTTGCGCTCCTTGCCTGGTACGACACCAACAGACGTGCACTTCCCTGGCGGGCCGAGCGTGGCGAGACGGCGGACCCTTATGGCGTCTGGCTGTCTGAAATCATGCTGCAACAGACCACCGTTGCCGCCGTCATCCCCTACTACGAGGCGTTCTTGCGGCGCTGGCCCACGGTCCAAGACCTTGC
>JBCDCF010000749.1:0-2212 GCA_039182345.1 Pseudomonadota bacterium | reverse complement strand
GCCACCGTCCGCCGCCTTGCCGCCACCGACTATGACCTTGCCGTGGAGGTGCTCAAGTGCCGGCGGCTCATCAAAGGCTATAGCGACACCCATGAACGGGGACTGTCGAAGTTCGACAAGGTGCTGTCGGCGCTGCCCCTTCTGGAGGGCCGACAGGATGGTGCGGACTGGTTGCGCCGCCTTCGCGAGGCAGCGTTGAAGGACGAGGCCGGTTCGCTCCTCGACGGTGCCTTGCGCACCATTGCAAGCCTCGACCAGCCGGATTTGCGGGCCGCCGAATAGTCCAACGCCAGACCCGCGACGACGAAGGAAGGAAGACCGGACGTGGAGACCCCCATCGACCGCGCCTACGAAAACAGCCCCTTCATCCCCAACGCGGACACCTTCGACCGTCACTGGGCCACAGAAGCGCGCCGCTTTCGTCAAACGGGGGAGTGCCGGCTGGATGTGGCCTACGGCCTTGGCCCGCGTGAGCGCTATGATCTGTTCCTGCCTGAGGGGACACCGAAGGGCCTCGCTGTCTTCATCCATGGCGGCTACTGGATGGCCTTCGACAAGACGTTCTTCTCCCACCTTGCCGCAGGCCCTCGGGCCAAGGGCTTTGCCGTCCTGGTGCCGAGCTACCCCCTTTGCCCACAGGTGAAGGTGAGTGGGATCACCCGGGCAGTGGCCTCTGCCATTGCCCATGCGGCTGAGGGCGTGCCAGGGCCCATCACCGTGTGCGGCCATTCTGCTGGGGGGCACCTTGCCGCCCGCATGGCTTGCAGGGAGGCGCCTTTGCCTGCCGCCATCGCTGCGCGCCTGGTGCGGGCGGTGCCGATCTCCGGCCTGCACGATTTGCGCCCCTTGATGGCAACCCGCATGAACGAAACGCTGCAGTTGGACCGCGCCGAGGCCCGGGCGGAAAGCCCTGTCTTGTGCGACCCTGCAGCGGTCGATCTGGTGGCCTGGGTGGGCGATGGCGAGCGCCCGCAGCTGCGCCGGCAGACCCGTCTGCTGGCGATGATCTGGGAGGGGCTTGCCGCCTCCGTCACCTACCATGAGGCACCCGATCGCCACCATTTCGATGTGATTGCCGATTTGACGGACCCCAACTCCGCCCTCACCGCCGCGGTGACGGCCGTGAGCTGAGCGCGGGCCGCATGGCCGGTGTGCGCCGTTTTGCCTCGGCAAAGGTGGGGCGCACCGCTATCCTCCCCCGGCGCCGGTGACGGGCAAAACACGAACGGCGGGAGGAACTGATGAACCACAACGTCTCCAACGACGCTGGGAGTGCGGCCGAACGCTTCCGCGCGCTCCATGAGAGTTTCTTCGTCATGCCCAACCCTGTGGACAGGGGGACCGCGCGGCTTCTGGCAGGGATGGGCTTTGACGCCATCGCCACCTCGTCGGCAGGGCTTGCCTGGACGCTCGGTCTGCCCGACGGGGGGATCGACAGGGCGACCGCCATCGCCCACGCCGCCGACATTGCCGATTCCACAGGCCTTCCCGTGAACGGGGACTTCGAGGCCGGGTATGGCGACACGCCAGAGGAGGTGGCCGAGACCGTGCGCCAGGCCATCGATGCCGGTGTTGCAGGCTGCTCGGTAGAGGACCTTTGGCGGAACGGGCCGGACACCTTTTACGATGAGGCCACCGCGTGCCGGCGCCTTGAGGCGGCCCGCGAGGCCATCGACAAGGCCTCAAGCGCCTTCGTCCTCACAGGCCGTGCGGAGATGTTCCTCACCAAGCACCCCGACCCGTTTCCTGAAGCGCTGTCCCGGCTGAAAGCCTATGCCAATGCAGGCGCCCATGTTGTCTATGCGCCTGGGCTGACCGCGCCCGGTCATGTGGCCGAAATTGTCGATCGCGTGCCCGTCCCCGTCAACGTCATTGCTGGTCTGGGCGGGGTCTCCAACGATCTTGCGGAACTGAAAGCCCTCGGCGTGCGTCGCATTTCGCTTGGAAGCGGGCTTGCCAAGGTGGCGCTCGGGGCATTCATCTCATCGGCTGAAGCTTTGCGCGAGGGGCGGATCGACTTGACCGGCGCCACCAGTTCGGGCCGGCTTCACAAGAGTTTTTCGGCAAAGCCTGGCGCATAAGCGTGGACGAGGATGCCGTTGCCGACGTCTTTGCCCCGTTCGGGCCCATCACCACGCGGCGCATGTTCGGCGGGATCGGCGTTTACTCCGACGGTGTGATGATCGCTCTTGTGGCCTTCGATGAGCTCTTC
>JBCDCF010000748.1:0-2214 GCA_039182345.1 Pseudomonadota bacterium | reverse complement strand
GCAGACGCAATGCGGCGCTGGGTGGCACAGGGATCCCTAACCCGCCGTGACCGTCGTGGATGACGCGCGCGCGGCCTTCGTCCACCGCTACGGCGCCCTTTATGAGCACAGCCCCTGGGTGCCCGAACGCGCCTATGACGGCGGCGCACAGGAGGGGGACGACCTTGCCGCCCTTTTCCGCCGCGTGGTGGAGCGTGCCGGCGCCGATGCGCAACTGGCGCTCCTGCGCGCCCACCCCGACCTTGCGGGGCGCCTCGGCACTGCCGACCTCACCCACCACTCCCGCGATGAGCAGGCGGGCGCCGGGCTCGACCAGTGCTCGCCTGACGAATTTGCCGCCTTCCAGGACCTTAATGCACGCTATGTGGCGCGGTTCGGCTTTCCCTTCATCATCGCGGTGAAAGGGCTCGACCGGCAGGCCATCCTGTCAGCTTTCCGTGCCCGTGTGGACGGCGCGCCGAAGACCGAGTTCCGCACCGCGCTGGACGAAGTCCACAAGATCGCAGGCTTTCGCCTTGCCGCGCTCGGTGCGCCTAAGACGGCATCGGAAAGGGTGTCGATGGCCCCCGACCAGGCGCGGGCCCTGGTGGTGCGGGCGCTCAAAGCCCATGGCGCCGACGCGGACAATGCCGCCGCCATTGCCGACACGGTCTGCGCGGCGGAGGCGGATGGGTCTGAGTCCCACGGCCTCTTCCGCGTGCCGGGCTACGTCAATGCGCTCAAGAGCGGCATGGTCAATGGCAGCGCCGCACCGCGGGTTCTTGAAAGCCCGCCGGCTGTGGTAAAGGTGGACGGCGACAAAGGCTTCACCCAACGCGCCTACAAAGTGGCGCTGCCGCTATTGGCGCAGGCGGCCAAGAGCGAGGGCATCGCCTGCCTTGCCATTCGCCACAGTTTCCACTTTGCGGCCCTGTGGCACGAGGTGGAGTGGCTGGCAAAGGAAGGTCTTGCCGGCCTGGCGCTGACGGGCAACATTGCCTACCTCGCCCCCCATGGCGGCAAGCGCCCCATTTTCGGCACCAACCCTTTGTCCTTCGCCTGGCCCACCAACGGCCACCCTGTGGTGTTTGACCTTGCAAGCGCCACCATGGCGAGGGGCGACATCATGATTGCCGCGCGCGAGGGGAAGGCCGTTCCCCCCGGCACCGGCATTGATGCTGACGGCAACCCCACCACGAACCCTGCCGCCATTTTGGAGGGGGCGCAGCTCCCCTTCGGCGGCCACAAAGGGTCGGCCATTGCCTTGATGGTGGAGCTTTTGGCGGGCGGCCTCACGGCCGATCTCTTCAGCGATGAGGCCGAGCCCGCCAGCGACGGCAGCGGTGTGCCGCCTGGGGGGGTTGTGGTCATCGCCGTCTCGCCGGAGAGGATTGCGGGGCCTGCGGGAAAAGAGCGGGCGGAGGCGTTCCTGTCGCGCCTTGCCGGCGAACCGGGGGTGCGCATGCCGGGAGCCCGCCGCCACGCCAACAGGCAAAAGGGCGGGGACTTTCAGGTGCCCGTGTCGCTGCTAACCACCATCAAAGGCCTTGCCGATGGCGCCTGACGCAACGGGTAGCTCTCACGCCAAAGTGGGGGATGCGCGTCCCAACCGCAGGGCCGGCAGGCTGGTGCGCGGTGGGGGCCGCTTCATCGCCAACCTTCCCAGGGCCGCTGCGTTGGTGGCGCGGGTGGTGCGCTCGCCCCTTGCCCATGGGCATCTGCGCGGGGTCGACTGTGCTGATGCGCGCAAGGTGCCTGGCGTCGCAGCGGTGTTGACGGCTGAGGATCTGGCCGACGTCTGCCGCCCCTGGCGTGCCCTTCATGCGCTGTTTCCAGATGCACGGGTGCCCGCAGAAGGCCCCCTTGCCACAACGCGGGTGCGCTATGTGGGCGAACCCTTGGCCATTGTCCTTGCCGAAACGGAGGCGTCCGCCGCCGACGGGGCCGAGGCGGTGGCGATCCATATCGACCCCCTCCCCCATGTCCTGGACCCCGACGCTGCGGCGGCCGACACTGCCCCGCTCCTGCACGAGGAGGCGCCAGGCAACCTCCACGCCACCCTCGGCCGCAAGGTGGGCGAGGTGCCGGCCGGCGCGCACGCCATCCCCCTCACACTCCACCTTACCCGCATTGCCATCCAGTCCATGGAGACGCGCGGATTGCTGGCCGATTGGGATGGGGCGGAGGGCACCCTCACCGTTCACCAGTCCCACCAACACCCCCACCAGATGCAGG
>JBCDCF010000747.1:0-2216 GCA_039182345.1 Pseudomonadota bacterium | reverse complement strand
TCGGCATTGTCCTGCAGGAGCTGTTCCACGGGCGAAAGGGTCTGCGCCGCCGCAGGCCCCGACAAGGCGAGCAGCAGGCACAGGAGAACAGCGGCAAGGATGGCGGAGGGAGGGGCTGCCCCCTCCCCCCAAACGCGCAAACGATGGAGCACTGTGCGATCAGTAGTTGGACTTGATCTGCACGCAGGTCTCAGTCTCGGTGTTGTACATCCCGCACCCCAGATCCTTCCAGTCGGACTTCAGGACCGCCGATTCGGGCAGGAAGTCCGTCCACGCATCGCCAGGCACCTCTTCGGTCTGGCTGATGATGTCGAACTGGCCGTCCTCCTGGATTTCACCGATGAGGACGGGCTTTGCCAGGTGATGGTTGGGGAGCATCACCGCCGTGCCGCCTGTAAGGTTGGGGAACTCCTGGCCGTACATGGCCTCGCGCACCGCATCCACATCCGTGGAGCCTGCGTCCTTCACCGCGTTCGCCCACATGTTGAAGCCGATATAGTGGGCTTCCATGGGATCGTTGGTGACGCGCTCGTCGCCCATGCGCGCTTTCCACGCATCCACGAAGTCGAAGTTGGCGTCAGCGTCGGCGGACTGGAAGTAGTTCCATGCGGCCAAGTGCCCCACGAGGTCCGAGGTGTCGAGGCCCGACAGCTCTTCCTCACCCACAGAGAAGGCGACGACAGGAATATCGTCGGCCGACACGCCAGAGGCGGCAAGCTCCTTATAAAAGCCGATATTGGCATCGCCGTTGATGGTGGAGATCACGCCCACCTTCTTGCCGTCCGCGCCCAGCGCCACCACGTCGGCGACAATTTTGGACCAGTCGGAGTGGCCGAACGGGGTGTAGTTGACGAAGATGTCCTCTTCGGCAATGCCCTTGTCTTTCAGGTACTGCTCCAAGATTTTGTTGGTGGTGCGCGGGTAGACGTAGTCGGTGCCGAGGAGCGCGAACTTCTCAACGCCCAGCTCGTCGAGGAAGTAGTCCGTGGCGGGGATCGCCTGCTGGTTGGGGGCCGCGCCTGTGTAGAAGACGTTCTTGGAGCTTTCCTCACCCTCGTACTGGACGGGGTAGAACAGAAGGCCGTTCAATTCTTCGATGACCGGCAGGACGGATTTGCGCGACACGCTGGTCCAGTTGCCGAAGATGACGTCCACATCGTGGACGGTCAGGAGCTCACGGGCCTTTTCGGCAAACAGCGGCCAGTCCGAGGCGGGGTCCACCACCACCGCTTCGATTTGACACCCCAGTAGACCGCCGTTCTCGTTCTGCTGCTCGATGAGCATCAGCATGGTGTCTTTCAGCGTGGTCTCCGAGATCGCCATGGTGCCTGACAGCGAGTGGAGGACGCCCACCTTGATGGGGCAGGCCGCATCCTGCGCCGCAGCGGGCGCGGCGGGCAGCGCCACGGTGGACAATGCGGTCGCCGCCGACAGGGCGGCCACGGTCAATGTGCGGTTCATGGAAGTATCTTCCCCCGGTTGGATCTTGATGGACCGGGTCAATGCAAGGGGTTTGCCAAGCTGCCTGGCGCCTGCCCCATTGCGGGCGTAATCTTGGCGCATCGGGCGGGCTTGGCGAAGGCCCTTTGCGTGCAAGACCCCCAGCACCCATAGGGCGACAGGCCAAGCCAATCGTCAGATTGGGCTGAGAGAACCGGGGCGAATTCACATAAGGGCGTGCACCATGGCCAACCTGATCGACGACTTGCCCCGCCTCCTGGTCCGCCACGCCATCGTGGGGTTCATCCTTGCCTTTGTGGCGGTGGGCCTGTCCTACATCACCGACTTTTTCGGCCTGCGAACCATGGTGAGGGGGACCGATGTGGGCGTCCTTGCCCTTATCGTGATGACGATTTTGGTGGGGCTGACATTCGCCAGTGTGCAGATGGGCGCGGCAGTGATGCTGGCAGGCCATGACACGGGCGATGACGGCAGTTTGCGCAGCGTCATCGCCCAGCTTTTAGGCATTCGTGACGACACGCCTAAAAGCTAGGCATTTTACGCTGAACCCCGCGCCGTCCTAAAGCGGCGCGGGGTTCATGGTGCCTTACGCGGCGGCAGCAGGCTCTTCTTCTGGGATGACGTGGCGATAGATGTGCCAGCTGGCATGGCCGATCACAGGGAGCGCCACAATCAACCCAATCAACGCCGTGGCGAACGACAAGGTCAGCGCCACGCCGATGATGAAGGCCCACACGATCATCGGCCATTTGTTG
>JBCDCF010000746.1:0-2220 GCA_039182345.1 Pseudomonadota bacterium | reverse complement strand
CGGCTGGAGGCGATCCTGTTTGCCTCAGCAACGCCCCTCTCCCTTGAGGCCATTGGCGAAAGGCTGCCTGACGAGGCCGACCTTCCAGGGCGCATCAGGCAGCTTCAGGCCGTCTACGCCAACCGCGGCGTGAACCTTGTGGAGGTGGCCGACGGCTGGGCCTTCCGCACTGCTCCCGACCTTGCCGACCTGATGACGGCCGAGCGCACCGACCAAAGGCGCCTGTCGCGGGCGGCCATGGAAACCCTTGCCATCATCGCCTACCACCAGCCTGTCACACGGGCGGAGATCGAGGAAATCCGCGGTGTTGCCGTTGCCAAAGGCACGCTCGACATCTTGCTTCAGACAGGATGGGTGCGCCTGCGCGGTCGCCGCCGTGTGCCCGGCCGTCCTGTCACCTTCGGCACCACCTCAGCGTTCCTGGACGCCTTCACGCTGACGGGGATCGACGATCTGCCAGGGCTTGACGATCTGCGCGGCGCTGGCCTCATCGAAGGCACGCCGCCGCCGGGCTTTCGCGTGCCCTTGCCGCGGGACGATGATGCCCTCGACGATGATGAAGACCCCTTGGCGGAGGACGACGCCGGCGAGATCGGCCTCAGCGAAGCGGACACCGAAGCGCCCGAAACGGAGGCGCCCGAAACGGGGGCCCCCGAAGCGCAGGTGCCCGGTCTGGCTGAGGCGGCCACGGGCCTGAAGGACGGGGTCGATGGCGAGCGTTGAGGCCCATCCCCACACCTTCGCCCCGCCCCTTGAACTGAGCGACATCCACTACAGCGTCGGCGAACACCAGATCCTGCGGGGCATCGATCTGACGGTGGCCCCGCGCGAGGTATTGTGCCTTCTCGGCCCTTCAGGCTGCGGCAAGACCACGTTGTTGCGCATTGCAGCAGGCATTGAACGACAAACCCGCGGCGTTGTGCGGGTGGCAGGCCGCGTGGTGGCGGACGATCGCACCTATCAGCCTGCGGAAGAGCGCGCCCTCGGCCTTGTGTTTCAGGACCTTGCCCTCTTCCCGCATATGCGCGTGTTGGACAATGTCACCTACGGGCTGTCCGGAGGGCGCGGGAAAGCGCGCGAACGGGCCCGCGCCGCCTTGGAGCAGGTGGGCCTTTCCGGCTACGAGAACGCCTTCCCCCACCAGTTGTCCGGCGGCGAGCAGCAGCGCGTTGCCCTTGTGCGCGCCCTTGTGCCGCGGCCGAGCGTCGTGTTGTTCGACGAGCCGTTCTCGGGCCTTGACCGGGACCTCAGACAGTCGGTGCGCGAGGACATGCTATCCGTCCTCCACCAGTCCAACGCCACCGCCGTCATCGTCACCCACGACCCTGAAGAGGCCCTTGCCATGGCCGACAGGATCGCCCTGATGCGCGATGGCAGGATTGTCCAGACCGCCACCCCCTTCCACATCTGGCAGCACCCTGTGGACCTGAAGGCGGCGCGGGTGTTCTCCCACGTCAACGCTTTTCACAGCCGCGTGACAGGGGATGTGGTGGAAACGCCCGTCGGCAACGTCCCTTCAACGGGCGTGGAGGACGGCGCTTCGGTCACAATCGGCTTTCGCCCCGAAGGCATTAAAGTGGTGCCGAACGACGCACCTGAAGGATTTACCGCCACCATCGTACGCAGGCGCTACTTCGGCAGCTACACAGCGCTTGCAGTTGCGGTAAACGGCACCCAGCTTGACGTTCATGCCGAAGCGCGCCCGTTCATGGAGGGCGAAACGGTCAAGATCGTGCCGCGGCTTGGCCACGCCATCGTCCTGCCAGGTCATCAATAGGCATAGGCAGTGCCGAAAAGGCGCGCTATAGGGGAATGTGTTGAAGTCCCGCTGACACCAGGGAGAATTGGTCAGGCGTGGACGGGAGGGCGGACGAGGGCGCCAGGCGCACCGCGCACGGCCTCGTCGATGGAAACATAAGGAACGGTCCCATGGGTATCAGCGTCTGGCAGATCCTCATCATTGCGGTGATCCTCGTGCTCCTGTTCGGGCGCGGGAAGATTTCCGACCTGATGGGCGACGTCGCCAAGGGCATCAAGAGCTTCAAGAAGGGCATGGCCGAGGACGATGAGGCCAAAGCCCAGGAATCGCGCACCATCGAGCACACCCCCGCTTCCACGGTGGGCTCGAAGGACGTTGAGAACAGCCGCAACGTCTAGACCCGGGCGCACCGCGTGTTCGACATTGCCTGGACGGAAATTCTCATCATCGCGGTGATTGCG
>JBCDCF010000745.1:0-2225 GCA_039182345.1 Pseudomonadota bacterium | reverse complement strand
CAGTTCGAAGGCTATGAAGAGCTCGACGAGCTCGACTGGGATCACTATCGCGCCAAGTATAGCGACATCCACCGCCTCGACAGGATCTTGGAGGCGGAGGGCAAATCCCCCAACGATTTCAAGCTTGCCAAACAGGCGGACGTGTTGATGCTGCCGTTCCTGTTTTCTGCCGACATCTTGGTGCAGATTTTCGAGCAGCTTGGTTACGTCTTCCGCCCGTCCGACATTCCGCGCCTTGTGGAGTATTACGACCAGCGCACCTCCCACGGGTCGACCTTGTCTGTCATCGCCCACGCGTGGGTGGTGGCCCGCACCAACCGCGCCCAGTCCTGGGACCTGTTCCGCCAGGCCTTGCGGGCGGATGTGAACGACGTTCAGGGCGGCACCACCCGTGAGGGCATCCATCTTGGCGCCATGTGCGGTACCATCGACATGGTGCAGAGCGGTTACATGGGGTGCGAGGTGCGCAGCGATGCCCTCCACGTGGATCCGGTCCTGCCCGACGCGCTCAGCCGTGTGCGCACGCGCCTGCGCTACCAGGGCCAGGACATTGCCTTGGAGGCCACGTCCCAGACCGTCACCATTGCCACCGGCGGGGGCAGCGGCAACACCATCTCCGTTGTCTATCGCGGACGTCAGAGGCAACTGCCGCCTGGCGCCTCCACAACCTTCCGCCTGGTCAAACCCCACCGCGAGAGGCTGCGCGCCGCAGGGGACGGGGAGAGCGACGCCGACGGTTGAGGGGCACTCTCAGTGGCCTGGGCGCGCCGTCAGCGGTTCATGTGCTGGGTGACGGGGTGGACGGGGGTGCCGTGCCGCGCAAACTGGTCGGCATTGTCCATGGTGGTGCGGGCAATGGCCGACAGCGCCTCGTGGGTGAAAAAGCCCTGGTGGCCTGTGATGATGACATTGGGGAAGGTCAACAGCCGGGCAAACACGTCGTCATGCAGCACCTGGTCTGACAGATCCTCGAAGAAGAGGTCGCTCTCCTCCTCGTAAACGTCGAGGCCCAGTGACCCGATCTGCCCGCCCTTCAACGCGTCGATCACCGCGCGGGTGTCCACCAAAGCGCCGCGGCTCGTATTGATCAGCATCACGTCGGTTTTGGTGAGCGCAATGGCAGGCGCGTCGATGATGTGCTTGGTCGACGGCGTCAAAGGACAGTGAAGGCTGATGATGTCCGCCTCCCGCAACAAGGCCTCGAACGCCACGTAGCGCACCCCGTCCGCCACAAGCTGTTCGCTGGGGTAGGGGTCGACGGCGAGCACCGTGCAGCCGAAGCCTTTGAAGATGCCGGCCGCCGCGGCGCCGATGGCCCCGGTCCCCACAAGGCCCACGGTCCTGCCCTTCATGTCGAAGCCGATGAGACCATCAAGGGCGAAGTTGCCCTCACGAACACGGTTGAAGGCTCTGTGGATCTTGCGGTTGAGGGCCATGATGAGCGCGAGGGTGTGCTCAGCCACGGCGTTGGGGGAGTAGGCGGGCACGTGGGCAACGGCAAGGCCCAAGCGTTCGGCCGCGGCAAGGTCCACATGGTTGAAGCCGGCACATCTGAGAAGCACCAGCCTCACCCCAAGGTCGGCAAGCCGGGTCAGCGTGTCCTCGTCCAATGCGTCATTGACGAAGGCGATCACCGCATCGTTTCCCGCCGCCACCGCTGCCGTCGTGGCATCAAGCCGCGCGCCAACGAAGGTGAGGGCATGGTCCCGCGCCTCGGCCGACAGGTACTGTTCGTCGTAGGCTTTGCTGCTGAAAACGGTGATCTTCATAAACGCTCAGTCGGGCATTGCATCGACGGACACCACACGGAAGGTGCGCATCACGCCGTCATGCTCGCGGATCGACACGTACTCTCCCGGGCGGAACGGGTGGGCGGCGAAACGAAAGCCTGGCTCGTCGTCATCATCGTCCTCAGGGTCGTAGTCGAACGCCCAGCTGTCGTCCTTGTGGTGGACGAGTGTGCCCAGTTCGCTCGTCTCCCCATCCCAGAAGCGGGTGACGACACAGCGGTTGGCATGGGCCTCCCACGCCACAGGGTCCAGATGGTCGGTGGAGTCGAGCGGGGCGACGAAAACATAGCCGCGATTGGGGTTGCCTGCGGGCGCGTCCTTGTCCCGCGCCAGTTCCAGGCGGATGCGTGTCAGCATAACGGTGTCCTTCCCATTGATTATCCCTCGGCCGCCCGCAGCGACGGCGCCAAAACCGGCTTGACGGTGATCTTGCTT
>JBCDCF010000744.1:0-2227 GCA_039182345.1 Pseudomonadota bacterium | reverse complement strand
GCGTAGTTGACGGCGCGGGCTCCGCCAGGAAGGTCGGTCTCGAAAAGGTCGGACCCGCGCGAGGTCATCAGTTCGGCGAAGATGCGGAAGTTGGCGGCGCCCCTTGGGATGTCGACGGTTCGGGCAAGGGACGCGGGTTTGCCCGTGTCGGCAATTTCGGCCGCCAGGAAATCGTCGAACCGCCTGTCGATTTCGTCAGCGACGGCGCGCAGGAGGCGCGCCCGCTCCTGAAGGCTTGCCTTGCCCCAAGGGCCTTTAAGGGCACGCCGTGCGGCGGTGACGGCGCGGTCCACATCGTCCGCCGACGCCTCACTGACGCTGGCATGGACAGTGCCTGTGGCAGGGTTCACGTCGTCGAACCAACCGGCTTTGCCCTCCACGAAGGCGCCGTCGATGTGGTTCAGGATGCGCTCAGTCATGGTTGGCCTCCGGGCGGGGTGAGACGAAGGGTGAGAACGGCTGCGCCCATGCCACCGCTTGCGCCGTAGGCAAGGATGTCGGCGCCCTCAAAGCGCTCGCCCACCGCCCCCATCAACACGGCGCCGTGGAAGAAGCTTGCGTCCGCCCTCACCCCCTCCCCGGCGTTTTCGGCAAGGGGCAGAGCTTCAGCGCCCTTGCCGGCCGACAGGAGGCCGAGCATGCGGCGGTTCCAGGTGTCGTCCTCAGGGGAAATCGCCCCTGTTGTGCCGTGGGAGAGGCCGCCGACGGCAATCACGGCCGCGCGCTTGCCGCTGGCGCGTGCTGCCGCGTCCACAGCCCTGCCAAAGCGTGCTGCAGCGTGGGTGCCGAGCGAAGGGTTCACGCCGATCACGGCCCACCTCACCCCTTTTGCAGTGCGCAGCGTCGTGGCGGCGACGGCGCCTTGGTCGAACGGCAAGGCGCCTTCGGTGATGACTTGGGCGCCGACCGCATGCCCCTCAGGTGAGGCTGCGATGCGGTCCGTCAGGTCACGGTCGATGGCGAACCCTTCAGGGCCAATGCCTTCGCGCCCCTCCAAAGGCACACCGATGACGCTCGGCCATGTGGCGCTGACAAGGACGATGGTGTCGGGCCGGGCGGCCAAGAGCCTGTCCATGGCGGTGAGGCCGGCGTCCTCAAGGCGGGCGGCATCGGGCCCAGCGGCGGAAAGGGAAGCGGCCGACAGTGGCGGCAGCAGCGCGCCTGCCACCACCCCGCCCTCAATTTGCGGCGATGGGCGGTGTGGTTTGCCAAGGCCCTGACCCCACAGCACCGGATCCACGGGGGTTTTCTCCGGCTTTGGCGCAGCGGGCTCAGCGGCTTTTTTGGCATCGGGAACGGGGCGGGCACGGGCGTGGGCGCGCACGTCGGCAATCAAACCTGCGATCCCCCTTGGAAGAATGAGGATGAGGAGGACGGCGGCAATCCCGAGCGTCAGCTCGCCCCCGCCCCAGTAGCCGACGAGAATGCGCTGGACGACGACGAAGAGGACCGCGCCGATGAGCGGCCCTGCCAGCGTCCCCATTCCGCCCGCTACGACGATGAACACCACATAGGCCGACCAGCGGATGTGGAAGGCATCCGGCGGCGTGATGGTCACGGTGTCGATGTAGTAAAGGCCTGCCGCGAGCCCTGCCATGGGAGCGGAGATGACGAACACCATGGTCTTGATGCGCTTGATATCGATGCCGATGGCGGCCGCCGCCTCGTCGTCATCGCGCACGGCCGTCAGCGCAAGGCCGTAGCGGGAGTTCAACAGCCACCACACAACGAAGGTGGCGGCCACCACCAGGATCAGCCCTGCATAGTAACGCTGGGTGATGGTGGTGTCGGAGGTGATGGTCATCCCCCCGCCTGCGCCCACCACACGCCACTCGTTGAAGATGGAGGCGACCGCCGCTGCCACCAGCCAGGTGGCGACCGCAAAGTAGGCCCCTTGCAGCTTCAGGAGCGGCAGCGCGCCGAGAAAGAGGAGAAGAAGGATGATGACGCGGCGAATGTAAGCGCCGCCGAAAATGTCCGCCTCGGGCGCATAGAGGATGACGATTTCATAGGCGATCCAGAGCGCCACACCGACGACAACGCCAATCCACGTGTTGCGCTTGGCGTGACGGTCGGAGATGGGGACGGCCAGGAGCCAGGCGAACAGCCCCGCCACAACACCGCCGAAGATCATCCCCCACCATACGGGCGTGTTGAAATAGTAGGAGAAGATGGCGACCGTGAAGCCTGCCAGCCCCACATAGACTTGCGTGCCGAACGACAACAG
>JBCDCF010000743.1:0-2228 GCA_039182345.1 Pseudomonadota bacterium | reverse complement strand
TCCTGGATGCCCATATAGTTTTGCGATGAGGGGCGGTCGGCAGCTTCAGAGCCCCAATACTCAAGCTGCTCGTTGCCTGGCGACAGCGATTGGCCGAACACCAACACCGTCATCTCAAAATCGCGGTTGCGGAGGCGATTGATGTACTGGGAGGTGTCGATGATGCGCAGCGTCATGTCGACGCCGATGCGCGCAAGGCTCTGCTGGTAGGGAAGGGCGACACGCTCCAGCGTCGGCGAGTTGTCCACCAGCTCGATGGTGAAGGGCGCGCCTGTCTCAGCGTTCACCATTTTGCCGTTGCGGATCTCGTAGCCCGCTTCCCGGAACAGGCGCACGGCCTCGCGGGCATTGGCGCGCACGTTCTGCGGGTTGCCGTTGACGGGGTTCTCGTAAGGCTCTGTGAAGACGCTCGCCGGGACGAGGTCGCGCACCTCTTCAAGGATCTCCAGTTCGCGCCCTTCAGGAAGGCCGCGGGCGGCAAGCTCCGTCCCCTCGAAGTAGGAGGCGATCCTGTCGTACTGGCCGAAGAAGATGGTCTCCTTCTGGCTCTCAAAGTCGTAGAGGAGGTTGAGGGCGCGGCGCACCCGCGGGTCCTTGAACTTGTCGAGGCGCAGGTTGAGCACGAACGCCTGCATGACGCCGCGGCCTTCGTCAGGGAACACCTCCTTCACCACACGGCCTTCGCGGGCGGCAGGAAAGTCGTAGCCGAGGGCCCAGTTCTTGGCGCTGTTTTCGGAGCGGAAGTCGAACCGGTCGCCCTTGAAGGCCTCAAGCAGGACCGACTGGTCCAGGTAGACCTCGTAGCGCAAGGTGTCGAAATTGTTCTTGCCCACCTGTGTGGGGTGATCCTCGGCCCAGTAGTCGTCCACCTTCACGTATTCGATGGAGCGGTTGGGCTCGAAACGGCCGATCTTGTAAGGACCGGAGCCAAGAGGCGGCTCAAGGGTGCTGTTTTCGATGGAGCGCTGGCGGCCATCGGGCGCCGTCCCGGTCCACCAGTGTTTGGGAAGGACCTGGAGCTGGCCGAGGATGTGCGGCAGCTCGCGGTTGCCTGCGCGGGCAAAGTCGAAGCGCACCACGCCGTCGCCCACATCCTCAGCCGAGACAACGTCCTTGTAGTAGAATTCGTAGAGGGGGTTGACGGTTTTGGCAGCGTCCAGCGACCAGATCACGTCTTCAGGGGTGACGGGCGTGCCGTCGTGGAAGCGCGCGTTCGGGTCGATGCGGTACTCAACCCAGGAATAGTCGTCAGGGTAGCGCACGGCGTCGGCAATGAGGCCGTAGGCGGCCGAACGGCTGATCTCGTCATAGGACGATGTCATCAGCGTTTCGTTGATGAGGAGGAGGCCTGGGGCAGGGTTGCCCTTGCGCAGGAGCGGGTTGAACGTGTCGAAGCCTGATGGGGTGGAAAGCCGCACCATGCCGCCTTGGGGCGCTTCGGCGTTCACATAGTCGAAGTGGGTGTACCCTTCAGGATACTTGGGACTTCCTGTCAGCGAGGTGGCGTGGCGCCATTGCGGTTCGGCGGTGGATTCACTGGCGTACGTCGCCGGGGCGGACAACCACACCATCGACACGAGCGCTGTGGCAACAGCCAGACCTGTGGCGCGCATGAGACACCTCCTCGCTAAAACGATTCGCCTCAGAGTAAGGTCCCGGCGTGCCTTCGCAAAGGCACTCCGGCCAGTCTAACGCAGATGTAATGGAGCGTTTTGCGTCGACGTCGAGCATGGCGCGCACAAGTGTGAGCGATTTGAAGGATTTGCACGGTCGACCTCGCCCACGCGAAAAGAGCCGGCAAAGGACTGTCGGCTCTTCAACACTGTGGGAGTGTTTGGGGGTGCCTGCCGCAACACTTCAAGGTGCCCGGCAGGCTTCGTTTTACTGCCCGCCCGCGACGATCGGTCCCGATTCAGGCGACAGGGAGTGGAGCCACGCAATCACCGCTGCGCGTGTGTCGTCGTCTGGAATGCCTGCATAGGCCATCAGCGTGCCAGGAACGGTCTCCATCGGGTGCAGCAGATAGTCGTTGAGGTTGGCGATGGTCCACTCACCGTGGGATTCAGCATAGGTCTTCATGGCGCTGGAGTAGTTGAACTCCTTAGCAGCAATGGGCGCCCTGAAAATGCCGTGAAGGTTGGGGCCGACGCGATTGGGCTCGCCCTCGTTGACCGTGTGGCAGGCCATGCAGACCGCAGCGTTGGCCTCGCCCGTTGACGGATCGCTCG
>JBCDCF010000742.1:0-2230 GCA_039182345.1 Pseudomonadota bacterium | reverse complement strand
GAGCGTGAGTTCGACACGAACGTGCGCCTGCGCCCCATGGGCACCCAGGAAATCTTCGATGCCGTGGACCGCGGCGAGGTGGACGTCCACCCCGAAGTCTGGCTGCCCAATTCCGAAGAGCTGGTGAAGAAGTACGCCGTGGACCGTGGCACCTTGCGCCTCAGTCCTCGCGGTGTGCCTGCAGCGCAAAACATCTGCACCACGCCAGACACGGTGGAGCAGACAGGCATCCAGTCTGTCAAAGACCTTGCCAACCCTGACGTTGCCCAGCACTTCGACACCGATGGCGATGGCCGCGGCGAAATGTGGATCGGCGCCTTCACCTGGTCCTCCACACCCATCGAACGGGTGCGCGCCCGCTCCTACGGCTATGCCGACACCATGCTTCTTCTGACCATGGAAGAAGACATTGCCATGGCCTCCATCGATGCTGCGGTGGCGACGGGCCACCCCATCGTCTTTTACTGCTACCAGCCCCACCACGTCTTCAAGCTGCATGACATCGTGGTGCTGGACGAGCCGCCCCACGATCCCGACACGTGGAAGATCGTGCGCCCTGAAGACAATCCCGCCTGGTTGTCGGTGTCCAAGGCCGGCAGCGCTTGGGGGCCGTCTCACTTTCACCTGGCCTATGCCACCGACCTTGACGCCTCGCACGCCCAAATCGCGCGGTTTCTCACGAATGTGGCGTTGACCACGGACGAAGCGGCGGCCATGACCTATGCCATCGACGTGGAAGGCCGCTCACCCGACGAGGTGGCCGCGGCGTGGATTGAAGACAACGGCGCCCGCCTGAAGGACTGGATTCAATGAGGACACCGACCATGCGTATTTTGGCCGATGGCGCGCGCCGTTTGGCGCACCTCAGGATCGCAGCCATTGCCCTGTTCACCGTCGGTGCGGTGGGCATGGCCGACATCTCGCCGGCCTTTGCGGCAAGTTCGCAGATCTTCGATCCTCAGACCCGTCAGTGGGTGCCCTATAGCCCCCAAAGGGCGCAGCAATACTATGCCATGCACGGCTCCGTGCCGAGCGACTTCAAACGCCAGGTGGTCAGGTTCCGCACAAAGGAAAAGCCGGGAACCATCATCATCGATGGCAACAAGCACTTCCTTTACCTGGTGCTGCCCGACTTCCAGGCCATCCGCTACGGCATTGGCGTCGGACGTGACGGTTTCGGCTGGGCCGGCATCGTCAAAGTGGGGCGCATGGCCGAGTGGCCCACATGGACCCCTCCGCCCGAAATGGTCGCCCGTGACCCCAAAGCCGCCAAGTATGCAGGCGGAATGCCCGGCGGTCCCGACAACCCTTTGGGGGCCCGCGCGCTCTACCTTTATGAGGGTGGCCGCGACACCATCTATCGCATCCACGGCACCACGGAGCCCTGGTCCATCGGCCTCAACATCTCGTCAGGCTGCATCCGCATGAACAATGAGGACGTGATCGACCTTTATAGCCGCGTCAAAGTGGGCGCCAAGGTCATCGTCCTCATGCAAGGCGCCGCCCTTTTCAAAGGCGTCTGACACAACCGGCGCGTCGTCCCGCTCGTGCGGGCCGGCGCGTTCAAACCAGCGAGCGCCACGCAAGAACGCTCAACGAAGGGGGTGAGACCGGTGACCACAACGAAAATCCTAGTGACGGCGGCTTTGGCGGCCGCGGTCCTTGCAGGCTGCCAGTCCTCGCGCTCCAGCGAGCCCACAGCCTCCGTGCGCACCGAGGTGGCCACAGCCCCCGCCGACCTCCAGCTCCTGTGCGCATCGGAAGCCTCCACACGGCTCAACGTCGATGCCGGCAACGTTCTGCCGGTCAGCTCGGCCCAGACGGCACCCAATCAATATCAGGTAGACCTCACCCTCGGTGACGGGAACGCCCGCTGTGTGGTGGATAATGATGCGAACATCATCTCTCTGGAGCGGCTGACCGCCTGAGGTTTCACCCTCGTTTTGGAGAGGTGCGGCGGCTGATTGGGCCGTGCTAAGCCCTCCCGCCGACGCACCATTCTCCCGCGGAGCGAGGCTCGCCTCAACCCACGCTCCGCTCACCGGACTGGGGTGTTGCCCAGTCCGGCACTCAATGATGCTGAAGTCCGCAACAGCGGACTTCAGTGGCCTTGACCCGAGCCTCGCTCCGCGGGATTCGGGACTTGTCGGCTCCACCGAACTGCGGTGTTCCGCAGTTCGGCATCAATGAATGCGGAAGTCCGCAACAGCGGGCTTCCGTGGAACGTCAG
>JBCDCF010000741.1:0-2230 GCA_039182345.1 Pseudomonadota bacterium | reverse complement strand
GGCTGTTTACAGGCGGACCTTCGGACCGCCGGCGATTCTTGGACCGCCTTGCCCTCGCCCTCAACCCCCAGCACGGGCGCCGCGCTAATGCCTATGAACGGGCCATGCGCCAGCGCAACAAGATGATGGACGAGGGCGTGCGCGACCCCGCCTGGTTCGATGCGGTGGAGAAGGAAATGGCCGACCACGGCACCGCATTGACCCTTGCCCGGGCCGACCTTGTGGATCGCCTGAACGGTGCCCAGTCCGCCAGGGCGGACGAGGCCACCGATTTTCCAAAGGCGCGGCTGACGCTGGCGGACGAGATGGATGCCCCTGACGTTGCCGCCTTTGCCCAAAGGCTTGCCGATATGCGCCCGCGTGACCGTGCCGCCGGCCGCGCCCTCGTCGGCCCGCACCGCGCCGACCTTTCCGTCGTGCACGTGGAGAAGGATATGCCGGCAGCGCTCGCCTCCACGGGGGAGCAGAAGGCGCTTTTGATCGGCCTCGTCCTCGGCCATGCCGCTTTGGTGGCCGAGGTGAGCGGGGACACGCCGATCCTCCTATTGGACGAGGTCGCCGCTCACCTCGACCCCTCCCGCAGGGCCGCCCTTTACAGAACGCTCGATCGGCTCGGCGCCCAAACGGTGATGACGGGGACGGACGATGCTCTTTTTTCCGCCCTTGGGGAGACGGCCGATCGCTTCCATGTGACGGCTGGCAGCATCGAGCCTGTCTGAAAAAGCCCCGCTTCGCCTGCCGTCAACGGTTGCCAATGCCGGGGAAGGTGCGTACATACGGCGCTTCTGCAAAAAGGTCGCCCGGCCAAGACCCAGGCACGTCCGCCTGGGCACAGGGCATGCCGCGGCGACCGCCACCGATGGAGTGTGAAAATGCCCAAGATGAAGACCAAGTCTGGCGCCAAGAAGCGCTTCAAACTCACCGCAAAGGGTCACGTGAAGGCCCAGCAGGCGGGCAAGCGGCACGGGATGATCAAGCGTACGCCGAAGTTCATCCGCTCTGCCCGTGGGACGACCACGCTGTCGGATGCCGACGCGCGGATCGTCAAAAAGTTTCTGCCGTACGGTTGAGGAGAGCGTAGATGGCACGCGTCAAAAGGGGCGTCACCGCCCACGCGAAACACAAAAAGGTTCTGAAGCAGGCCAAGGGCTATTATGGCCGCCGCAAGAACACCATTCGTACCGCCAAGCAGGCGGTGGAGAAGGCCAACCAGTACGCCTACCGCGACCGCAAGGTCCGCAAGCGCAATTTCCGTGCGCTCTGGATCCAACGGATCAATGCGGGTGTACGCGCCTACGGCCTCACCTATGCGCGTCTGATCGACGGGCTGAACAAGGCGGGGATCGAGGTGGACCGTAAGGTTCTTGCCGAGCTTGCCGTCAATGAGCCGGACGCCTTCCGCGCCATTGTGGAGGAGGCCCGCAAAGCCCTTCCCGAAGAGTTGAGGGGCGAGGCGCCGCAAAGCGCTTAAGTTGTCCTGATCGGCCGGCCCGCCAATGGGCCGGCATTTTTTCGGGAGCGCGCCATGGTCGATCGGTTCTTGACCAACATCATGACCGAAGATGTGGCGGCCACCCGGGATTTCTACGTGACGGCCCTCGGCCTGTCGGTCCACTTCGACAGCGACTGGTACGTCATCCTCACCCCGCAAGACGGCCCGCGATTTGAGCTCGGCATCATCAGCAAAGGGTCTGATGTGGTGCCCGAGGCGTTTCGCGCCCTGCCCCAGGGCGTCTACCTCACATTTGTGGTGGCGGATGTGGATGAGGCAGCCGCGCGCATCCAAAATGCAGGGATTGCGCTGGTGGAGCCGCCCACTGACACGTTTTACGGCCAACGACGGCTTCTCGTTCAGGACCCTAACGGGCTTTTGGTCGATATCTCCTCACCGACGCCGCGCGGCTGATCCGGTTCAGACGAAGTAGCTGTCGGGATTGTCGATGGGGCTGCGCTGGGCAACGCGGATCAGCCCGTGGACGGAGCGCGCCACCACCCAAATGGCAATCAACGGCAAAAGGAGGAGGCCGACGCCCACAAGGGTCAGCACCCAGGCGACGATGTTTGCCAACAGACCGATGAAGAACGTCCTGAACTGGTAGTGGTAGTGGGAGCGCAGCCATGACGGCGCGTCCGAATTGCGCCCCGCATAGGCAAAATAGCCGCTGACCAGCGCAAGGAAGGGGATCGCAAGGCTCACCAGAAAGCCTGCGTAGATGAGTTTGGCGTTGAG
>JBCDCF010000740.1:0-2236 GCA_039182345.1 Pseudomonadota bacterium | reverse complement strand
GCCATGATGGGGGAGGGGGACGCCCTCGTCATCGCCGGCAAGGGTCACGAAGAAGGCCAGATCGTCGGCGACAAGGTGCTTCCCTTCAGCGACCATTCATGCGCACGGGAGGCACTGGGCGAGTGATGATGGATCCGCTCTACACCCTCGCAACCCTTGCCGACGCAGCCGGTGGCACGCTGCTTGGCGGTGCACCCGATACGCCCGTGACGGGCATTTCCATCGACACGCGCACCCTGGCGCCAGGCGATGCCTTCTTCGCCATCAAAGGCGTTGCCATGGACGGCCATCGGTTCCTCGCCGATGCCCTTGCCAAAGGCGCCTCTGCCGCCGTTGTGCGCGACGACCCTGGCGAAGGCGCCAGGATTGTTGTGGAGGGCGATGTTCTGGCCGCCATGGAGCGCGTTGGCCTTGCAAGCCGCGCGCGCCTTGCCTCCGAGGCAACGGTGGTGGCCGTCACAGGGTCGGTGGGAAAGACCGGCACCAAGGAGATGCTGCGCCTTGCCTTCGGTGCGGCGGGCCCCGTCCACGCATCGGCCGCCTCCTACAACAACCATTGGGGCGTCCCCCTCACCCTGGCGCGGATGCCCAAGGACGTGGCGGCGGCCATCTTCGAGATTGGCATGAACCACGCCGGCGAAATCACCCCTTTGACCAAGATGGTCCGCCCGCAGATTGCCATCGTCACCACCGTTGCCGCCGTGCACCTGGAATTCTTCGACAGCGTGGAGGGCATTGCCGACGCCAAGGCGGAGATTTTCTGCGGCCTCCAGGAGGGCGGCACGGCCATCATCCCCGCCGACAATCCCCATACGGCGCGCCTCAAGAAAGCGGCCGAGCAGTACGGCCACATCGTCACCTTCGGGGCAGGCGAGGCTGACGTGCAGCTTCTCTCCTATGACGAAGACACAGCCACCGCAGAGGCAAAGGTTCTCGGCCAAACAGTGCGCTACAGGCTCGGCGCGCCTGGGCGCCATGTGGCGGACAACTCCCTTGCCGTCCTTGCCGCGCTCCATGTGGCGGGGCGCGACGTGGCAAAAGGCGCCGCAGCACTCCACGGCTTCAGCGCACCCAAAGGGCGCGGGCGGCGGCTGACGCTCACCGTCGACGGCGGCGAGGCCGTCCTCATCGATGAGGCCTACAACGCCAACCCCGCCTCCATGGCAGCGGCCATTGCCTCACTCGGTTTGACGCCTGCCACCCGCAAAGTGGCGCTTTTGGGTGACATGTTGGAACTGGGTGACACGGCAGACGCACTCCACCGTGGACTGGCAGCGCTCCTCATCGAAGCCGATGCGCGAATCGTGCACACCGTCGGGCCTATGATGATGCACCTTCGCCAGGCCCTCCCGCCCGAACGGCGCGGCCACCATACCCAAACCGCGGACGAGATCGCCTCCCTCGTGGAGGTGTCGGCAGGCGATGCTGTGCTTGTGAAAGGCTCCAACGCCGTCGGCCTCGGTCAGGTGGTGGACGCCCTGTCGCGCGAAGGGGTGAAGAATGCTTGAGCTCCTGTCGGGCCTGTCGGACCAGTTCTTTCCCTTCAACGTCTTCCGCTACATCACCTTCCGCACGGGCGGGGCGTTGATGACGGCGCTCCTCGTCACCTTCATCTTCGGCCCGCGCATCATCCGCTCCTTGAGAGTGCGCCAGGGCAAGGGCCAGCCGATCCGCGAGGATGGGCCTGCAAGCCACCTCCTCACCAAGCGCGGCACCCCCACCATGGGCGGCCTGATGATCCTGTCGGGCCTTCTTGTGGGCACGCTCCTCTGGGCCGACCTCACCAACCCTTATGTCTGGCTGGTCCTGTTCGTGACGCTCGGCTTCGGCGGGATCGGCTTTTACGACGACTATCTGAAGGTCAAACGCGCCAGCCATGGCGGGTTTTCAGGCCGCATGCGGCTGTTGGTGGAAGGCCTGATCGCGGTTCTTGCGTCCATAGGCTTCATGCTTTTGGAGGGGCCGAACTTGGCCTCGGCGCTCACCTTCCCCTTCTTCAAGGACCTTGTGTGGAACCTGGGGCTGTTCTTCCCGCTGTTTGCCGCCTTCGTCATTGTCGGGTCAGGCAATGCGGTGAACCTCACCGATGGTCTGGACGGCCTTGCCATCGTCCCCGTCATGATTGCCGCAGGCTCCTTCGGCGTGATCGCTTACCTGTCGGGCAACGCTGTCTTTGCCGAGCACCTTCACATCCACAACGTTGTGGGGACGGGCGAACTTGCCGTCCTGTGCGGCG
>JBCDCF010000739.1:0-2240 GCA_039182345.1 Pseudomonadota bacterium | reverse complement strand
GTGTTCGACGGGGCGCGGGCGTTCGAGGGCGTCACCCCTGATCTTGATTTGCACATGGAGCGGGTGAACCGCTCGGCCAAAGCCTTGATGCTGAAGCCCACCGTGTCCGCAGGTGAAATGATGGAACTGGTGGAGGAGGGGGTTGCGAAGTTCCCCTCAGGCACACCGCTCTACATCCGCCCCATGTACTGGGCCGAGAATGGCGGCATGATGGCCGTGCCGCCTGACCCTGAGTCCACGCGTTTTCTCCTGTGCCTTTATGAGACGCCCATGCCCAAGGTGAGCGGCGGGTCCATCACCATCTCGCCCTTTCGCAGGCCGAGCCTTGAGACCATGCCCACCAACGCCAAGGCCGGCTGCCTCTACCCCAACAATGCCCGCGCTCTGATGGATGCGCGCAACCGCGGCTTCGACAACTGCCTCGTTCTCGACATGCTGGGGAATGTGGCCGAGCTTGCCACCTCCAACATCTTCATGGTGAAGGACGGTGTGGTGGCGACCCCCGCCGAAAACGGCACGTTCCTTGCCGGCATCACCCGCCACCGCATCCTCCAGCTTCTGCGCGATGCTGGGGAGAGGGTGGAGGAGACGCGCCTCACTGTCGCCGATTTCATGGACGCGGACGAGATTTTCACCACGGGCAACTACTCCAAGGTGATGCCCATCACCAAGATCGAGGACCGCGAGCTGCAGTCGGGCCCGGTCTTTGCCAAGGCGCGCGACCTTTATTGGGATTTCGCCCACGGCTGAAACGGCGCTGGGGCGGCGATTGCGGCGCACACCGAGTTGAAGGACAGGACCGCAGGCCTATTTGCGGCCCTGAGAATGAATGGTGCCGTCCGGCACCGATCGACACGGCGCGTCAAGCGCCGAAGACGTGGAGGCTCCCCTTGGCTTTTCAACTCCCCGACCTGCCGTATGCGTACGACGCGCTCGCGCCCTACATGTCGGCCGAAACGCTCGAATTCCATCACGACAAGCATCACCAAGCTTACGTGACCAACGGCAACAAGCTGTTGGAGGGCTCGGGCATGGAAAACGAATCCCTTGAGACCATCGTGAAGAAGAGCTTTGGCAACAATGCCGGCCTCTTCAACAACGCCGGTCAGCACTACAACCACATTCACTTCTGGAAGTGGATGACGCCCAACGGCGGCAAAGGCACCATGCCTTCCGAAATCGCCTCCAAGATCGACTCCGACCTTGGCGGTTACGACAAGGCGCGCGAGGACTTTTTGGCCGCAGGTGCCGGTCAGTTCGGCTCGGGCTGGGCGTGGATTGCCGTGCGCGATGGCAAGCTTGAAATCATGAAGACGCCCAACGGTGAGAACCCGCTGGTCCACGGCGCAACGCCGCTTCTGGGCGTGGATGTGTGGGAGCACTCCTACTACATCGACTACCGCAACGCCCGTCCGAAATACCTGGAGGCCTGGTTCGACAACCTGGTGAACTGGGAATACGTGGCCGAGCTTCACAGCAAGGCCTGATCGCTCTGCCCGCAGTCCGGCTCCAGAAAAACGCCTGGAACCGGACCACGCAGGGGCAGGGAGCGCGCATCGGCGGCGGGCACCACCGATGCGCATGAACCGCCCCGAAGACGCCGCATGACGGGATTGGCCGTCGGCGGCGTTTTGTTTTTCGGGGCGATGGGTGAGGCCGTGCCCGGCGCGCCTTTGTCAGGAGCGTCGCACTCGGCCGATGGGGTTAGCGAAGGCTGCAGCTTGCCTCACGCAGTCTGCCGGAAATCTTGCCCGACACGGGACCGACCCAAGCCTCGCACGAGGCAAAGCTCGGGAAACAGCCCACGAACGACACACCCCGCGAGGGGTAGCCGCCGACGATGCCCGACACGCGACCCTTCACCTCATACTCGGGAAAATCCCGGCACTGGGGTGTTGAGGCCTGAATGTCGGAAATCAAGAACTGCGTGTTCACACCCTGAGCGGAGGCGGTAGAGGCGCCACCCACCAAAGCTGTGGAAACGGCTGCTGCCGCCAGCATCGTGTGTACCAATGTTTTCATAAGAAACTCCTTTGAAACGCATGTCGCCTGTAGCGGCACTGAAGCGCATATGCGGTGCGATTTTCGTTTCAAAAGCAGTGGCAGCGGCCCCATCGATCAATCTGTGATGACAATCACGCGGCCGATCCATGGAAAGTCTTTGAACCTGCGTGAGCGGGCCGCCCCAGTGTTTTCGGACCTTCGTCAGGTCCGTTCGCCAGCCGCTGCATGCGGGCGCG
>JBCDCF010000738.1:0-2247 GCA_039182345.1 Pseudomonadota bacterium | reverse complement strand
GGCGGGCCCCCACTTTGCCGCCCTTGCCAAACTCGCCGATGCATGCGGCGTGGGCGATACGTCCGTGGGCATGTCGGCCGACTATGCAGAAGCCATTGCCCATGGTGCGCGTTGGGTCCGGGTGGGCTCGGCGATCTTCGGCGCCCGCCCCCCGGTTGCCCAAACAGGGTGATGTGCCCTCGGCGCATCTCGCGCTTTAACTAAAAGTTGTACCAGAAGCCCACCTTGCCGCCGTACTCCTGCAACGCGTTGCGGCCGTAGACGGTGGCAAGGCCGCCCACCTCGATCTGCACGCGGTCGTTCAGGCGGCGCACAGCGCTGACGCCCACTTTGTGATAGTGGACAGGCGCATCCACCTCGAAGGTGGAAAAGGTCTGCCCCAGCACCAAGGTGCGCGGGGTGAGCTGCGATCCGACTGTGACATCAAACCGCATCTCGTCAGGATCGTCGCTCTTCAGCCCCACACGGTAAGCCGCCTGAATGTCGGCGAAGGCATGCTTGCCGAGAACGGTGCGACCGACACCGAACAGCGCACGCGCTTCCACCGCCGCACCATCGGACGGGGCGGACTGGCCGGCATCGTCAAACCCGCCCGACATGGCAGTCCACTGGGTGGAAAACACCCAGTTCGGCGCTTTGTAGAGGCGCAGCCGCGCCCCGCCCGACACCGCACCGAAGGACTTCGACACAGGCAACATCAACCGCGGCACCACCAGAGTGTCCACGGTTTCCTCACGCAACTCACCCTTCAACAGCACCGTCAGCCAGGGCCTGACGCCGTGCTCCAACGCCGCCGTCAGCTCGAACTTTTGATACTCGGGCACGGTGATGAGGTGGCCGTCATCGTCAAACCCCTGATCGCCATAGGTGAAGGTGGAAACCACGAACGCCTTCGTCTCACCACGCTCAAGCGTCCACGCGCCGGCCAGGGCGAGGCTGGGGAGGAGCAACGATAAGGCGAGCAACAGGCACCGCAGCAGCACGAACCACACCCTTTGCGCGAGAAAACTCATTCATCAATCTTTAATGGATGTATAGCGCAACCTTTCGTTGATGGAAAGGGCGCTTGTCCCACGCGCGCGAATGGTTATGGTGCGACCCGCCGAGCCGGGGGCACCGATGCCCGTCTCGGATTGGCGAGAGTGGCGGAATTGGTAGACGCAGACGACTCAAAATCGTCCGCCGAAAGGCTTGGGGGTTCGAGTCCCCCCTCTCGCACCATTGTGTCTCTCACGGCCATTCGCCTCGCGGCCTCCGAGGGGCGGCCTGACCGGCCGGCGCGCCGGCGCGCTGTTGGTGTCAAGGTTCAGGCTTTCGTCGCTTGAGCGCACCATGGTCTCGCTCACGAAATTGCGCTTCGCGGCCTCCGCGAGGACACCGGGTCGGTTAGCGTCTTGCCGTGAAACGCGGCACTCAAGTGTGTTGGCACGAGGGAGGGGTGTGATGGCTGGGCGGCAGCTGACGGGCGGCTTTACGGGCCGTCTTCAGACGCGATTTCAAGCCTTTATGGCCGATTGGGTGCTGCGCGGCGACAGCAGCGTCGAGGCGCTTGCCGACACCTATCTTGCCCCAGATTTCACCGCGCTCATCGATGGCAAAATGCTGTCGCGCACCGTGTTTCAGAATCGCATTGCCCGCATGCGCAACGATGCCATTGTCGAAGAGCAAGAGTTCGTCGAGATGATGGAAGAAGGCGACAGGCTCTTCAGCATGCACATCACGCGCGGTGTCTCACGCGAGACCGGGCAGCCCTTCCAAACCCGCGCCATCGCCTTCTTTGTCTTTGAGGGGGAGCGCATCAAGACGGGTTATCTGAACAGCGTCACCCTCGGCGATCCCCGCGACGCAGACTTCGCCTCCCGCAGCTAGGCCTGGTTTCAACGCCCGGCGGCACTCACGCCTGATCCACGAGGAGGATCGCGGCAGTCGCCTCCTGCAAGCGCCTTGGGTCGACGGAGAACACAGCGTTCGGCGCCCCTGCAGCGGCCCAGACCACCTTGTGATCGAGGAGGCTGGGGTCCATCAGCACGGTCAAAGGCGTCAGATGACCAAGCGGTGCGACGCCGCCGATGGCAAACCCCGTCACATCGCGCACCTTGCCGGGGTCGGCGCGGGTCAGTGCGGCCCCGACGGCAGCGCCCGCGTGGGCAAGGTCGGCCTGCCTGTCCCCCGCCACCAGGATGAGGACGAGGTCGCCGTCCCCCTTCCGCTCGAATACAAGGGATTTGACGATCTGCGCGGTCGTGC
>JBCDCF010000737.1:0-2253 GCA_039182345.1 Pseudomonadota bacterium | reverse complement strand
TGCGCCTCTTTCACAAGCTCCAGTCGGCGGTCCCGGTCAAGGGTGGCAATCACCTCTTCGATGAGGGCGTCAAGCTCGGGGTTCTTGTAGTCACCGCGGTTGGAGACGCCTTCGGCGTGGGCGAGGAGATAAAGGGTGTAGCCGGGGTCGAGAACGATGGGGCCGCTCTCATAGGTGAAGAACGGCATGTCGCGCACGGCAGGCGCGCTGCGCGAGCGCATGTCGGAGGAGGTGATGCGGGTGGGCTTCACCGTCACGCCCACGTCCGCCAACTGGGCGGCCAGCTGGATGGAGAAGGGCTCCAGCCACCAGCGAAGGTCTGAGTACAAAAGCTCAACCTCGAAGCCGTCGGGATAGCCCGCTTCGGCCAGGAGTTCGCGCGCCTTTTCGGGGTTGTGCTCGTAAGGGAAGGCGCTGTCGTCGTAGCCGTCCACGAACAGGGGCACGACGGACTTGGCCTGGTCGCCAAAGCCTTTGGTGACGGCCTCGATCATCAGATCACGGTCGACGGCGTAGTTGAGGGCCTGGCGCACGCGCACATCGTCGAACGGCTCGTAGTTGGGGTTCATCCAGCCGGCCATCATCGCCTGGCCTGGGCCATCCATCACCTTCACACGATCATCGTCCACAAGGTCTGAGACCAGTTGGACGGCGGGCCTGTCGATCCAGTGCACTTGGCCTGACAAGAGGAGTGTGGCGCGGCTCGCGGCGGAGGGCACCTCGCGATAGATGACGCGGTCGAAATAAGGCGCTTCGCCGAAGTAATTGGGGTTGGCGACGAAGACGGCCATCTCGTCAGGGCGCACCTGTTCAAGGTGGTAGGCGCCGAACCCTGCTGTGTTGTCGACAATGTACTCAAGCGCCCAGGGGTCGTCCTCGGTGGCGTGGCGCTTCATCTCGGTGGAATCGTAGATGCCGGGGACGTAAAGGGTCAGCGTGTTGAGGAAGATGGAGCTGGGGTCGGTGAGGTTGAAGGCGACCTCATAGCGGGAGACTTCCTCGACGCTCTCAACGTTCGCCACATTGGCGATGAAGTTGCCTGTGCGCTTCTGATCGCGGGACTTTTGCCAGGACCAGACCACATCGTCGGCGGTCAGCTCATTGCCGTGGGGGCTCATCACCCCTTCGCGCAGCTTGAAGACGTAGCGCTTGCCGTCGTCGGACACCGTCCAGCTTTCGGCAAGGTGGCCTTCGATGACGGAGGGGTCCAGCACCTCACGTCCGTTCGCGTCGGTGGTGCGCCCGTAGCGGGTGAGGTTTTCGTAGATCTGCGGGACCACCGCCTGGGTGCCTGGGCGAAGGGCATCGCCATCGAAGCCTTCAGGCACGTTGGGGGCGGCAATCACCAAGGTTTCGGCGGCGGCCGGTGTGGCGACCATCAGCACCGCGGCAATGGCGGCGATTGCGGGATGGCAGGTCTTCATAGGGTCTCTCCCCCAGGGCGATGGGCGGCTCGGTGGAACGCGGTGGATCGTTGGTCGCTCAACTCGCGGGCGGGGCGGGCAGCTCGGCGCCCGTCCCAAAGGCGTGCGGGGCACAAAGCCCCGCACCGGTTTTATTCTGAGCGGAGGTCGGACCAGCGCTCGTGATCGTCAGGATGGGGCACCCAGCCGGAGATGCCTGGGGCCATCGCCTCGAACACGCGCGGATAGGCGACCACCATCCAAGGCGCATCGTTCATCCAGATCTTCTGCGCCTCTGTCATCAGTTCGATGCGCTTGTCGCGGTCCAGCGTCTGGCGCGCCTCATCGATGAGGGCATCAAGGTCGGGGTTGGAGTAGCCCATGCGGTTCGACACCCCTTCAGAGTGGGCGAGGAGGTAGAGGGTGTAGACGGGGTCCAGAACAATGGGCCCATCCTCAAACACGAAGAACGGCATGTCGGAGACGGCAGGGGCACCGCGGGAGCGCATGTCGGAGCCTGTGATGCGGGTGGGCTGCACCGTCACGCCCACATCCGACAGCTGGTCCGCAAGCTGGATCGCCAGAGGCTCAAGCCACCACCAAAGGTCGGAGTACAAAAGCTCCACCTCGAAGCCATCGGGATAGCCAGCATCGGCCAGCATCTGCTTGGCTTTTTCAGGGTCGTGGCTGTACTCGAAGAAGGAGGCGTCGTAGCCGTCCACGATGGGCGGGACGATGGAATCGCCAAGATCGCCCGTGCCACGCAGAACGCTTGCCATCAGCTCTTCACGGTCGATGGCGTGGTTCAAGGCCTTGCGCACGGCAGGATCGCTAAAAGGCTCCACATTGG
>JBCDCF010000736.1:0-2255 GCA_039182345.1 Pseudomonadota bacterium | reverse complement strand
GTCAGGGCCAAGTCCAAGGCCGTCCATGGCAATGCCCACCACAGGCGGCGCGCCGGCGGGCCGGCCATTTTCTGCAAGGCAGGCGGCAATGTGGGCGTGGTGGTGTTGGACGGCCACCACCGGGCGGCTGCCGGCAAGGTCTCGCCCACGTTTGGTGCTCAGATAATCGGGGTGGAGGTCGACGGCGACCACCGCCGGCGTGTGCTGGAAGAGGTCAGCATAAAGGGCAAGGTTGTGGGCCGTGTCCTGATGGGTGTGCGCATCCTCAAGGTCGCCCATGTGGTGGGAGAGGAGAGCCTCGCCGTCCTTCGTCAGGCAGAAGGTGTTTTTCAGTTCAGAACCCATGGCCAGCACCGGCGCAGTGCCGTCAAAGCCTTCGGGCAACGCCAAGGGGATGGGGGCAAAGCCGCGGGCACGGCGCAGCACCCGCGCGGCGCCACAGTCCACACGCACGACGCTGTCATCGATCCGCCGTGCGATGGGCCTGTTGTGGAGGAGGGCGGCGTCGGCAAGGCCTGCAAGGCGGATGCGCGCCTCGTCATTGTCGATGACCTGGGGCGCGCCGCTGCGGTTGCCTGAGGTCATGACGATGGGCGTCTCAAACCCCTCCATCAGCAAGACATGAAGGGGTGTGTAGGGCAGCATGAAGCCGAGGGTGTCGAGCCCTGGCGCAATGGCGTCCGGCAGAGTGCCTGCCAACGCCTCAAAGAGGACGATGGGCGCGGAGGGGGCGGTGAGGAGGGCCGTGTTATCCGCGCTCAGCTTGGCGTGGCGGGCGATGACGGTGGTGTCGCGGGCCATCAGCGCGAAGGCCTTGCCCTCCCGGCCCTTGCGGGTGCGCAGGCGCTGGACGGCGTCAGCCTGTGTGGCATCGCAGGCAAGGTGAATGCCGCCGAGGCCTTTGATGGCGACGATGAACCCGGCCTTTAAAAGGCGTGCGGCCTCGGCCACAGGGTCCTTCCCGTCGAGCGGCGGACGGTGGGTATTCTCGCCAAGCCACTCCAAGCTGGCCTTGGGGCCGCAGTTTGGGCAGGCGATAGGCTCGGCATGAAAGCGCCTGTCGGCCGGGTTGTCGTACTCCGCCTGACAGTCTTTGCAGAGGGCAAAGCTTGCCATGGTGGTGTTGTGACGGTCGTAAGGGACGGCCTGTTGGATGGAAAAGCGCGGCCCGCAATCGGTGCAGTTGGTGAAGGGGTAGGCTTGGCGGCGCGCCGTTGGGTCGGCAATCTCAGACACACAGGCCCCGCAGACCGCCACATCGGGCGTGATGGCCGCTCGCGCTGCGCCCGTTTCTGAGGGCGCGATGGTGAAGGCTTCGGGAGGTATGCCCGACACAGTGGTCCGCTCCAGGGTGTCGATCCGTGCCAGCGGCGGCAGGGCGCTCACAAGGCGGTCGGCGAAGTGGCTGCGGTTCTCGCCCCAGACGGTGATGGCCACCCCTTCGGCAGTGTTGCGAACGGAGCCTGTGAGGCCGAGCTGGGAGGCAACGCGCCAGACGGTGGGGCGGAAGCCAACGCCCTGCACCTGACCGCGGACGATCAGCCGCTCACCATCGGCGAGCGGTCCTGCCGCGCGGTCCATTGCACGTGCGCTCTGCATTGTGCGTCCTTACCCCCGTGGAAGACCATGCCATCCCCCACGGCGCGGACGCAAACGGCCCGGCCCTTGCTACCTCAGAAAGGCCGCGCCGGCTGCCTGTCAGAGCGACTGCGGCAGCCACAGCGCAAGCGCTGGCACGGCAATCAACGCGGCCACCATCGCCAGCATGACCAGGACATAGGGGACGGCCCCCACCATCACATCGCGCAAGGACCCGCTGCGTCTGGCGCCTTGGACCACATAAAGGTTCAGGCCCACAGGCGGGGTGATCAGCGCCATCTCCACAAGGACAATCATGACAATGCCGAACCACACCTTGTCATACCCAAGGTCAACGATGATCGGCACCATGATGGGGATGGTCACAACCATCAGCGACAACGTCTCGATGAAGAACCCGAGGACGATGTAGATCAGAACGATCACCAAAAGGGTGGAGAACGCATCGAGCCCCAGCCCCGTCATGAAGGCGCGCAACTCATTGCCGAGCCCAGCGGCCGACAGGGTGAAGTTGAGAAAGGCCGCCCCCGTCACCACAAGCATGATCATGGCCGTGATGCGCATGGTGCCAAGGAGCGCCTCGCGCATCATGGTGAGGGACAGCCCGCCCGATAGGCCGGCGATGACAAGGGCTGCGGCCACCCCGACGGCGGCGG
>JBCDCF010000735.1:0-2261 GCA_039182345.1 Pseudomonadota bacterium | reverse complement strand
CGAGATCGAGCTGGACTAGGCCCGGAGAACCCCGCCGGTCGCCTTGGCGACCTGGGCCACGATCTTCTCGCCGACGGCCTCGATCTCCGCGTCCGTCAGGGTCTTTTCACGCGGTTGGAGCGTGACCGCGATGGCGAGCGACTTCTTGCCCTCGGGGATGCCCTGGCCCTCGTAGGCATCGAAGAGCGCGACCTCGCTCACGAGAGTCTTGTCGGCACCGCGCGCGGCCCGGATCAGCTGCTCGGCCGCCACCTCGGCATCGACCAGGAAGGCGAAGTCTCGGCTGACCGGCTGGAAGGGCGAGAGCACGAGCAACGGTCGGGTCGGGCCCTTGGCCTTGGATGCGGGCACCTGCTCCAGGAAGATCTCGAAGCCGACGGCCGGCGAGCGCAGCTCGAAGAGGTCGAGCGCGCCTGGATGCAGCTCGCCGAATCGAGCGAGCACCTTGGGGCCGAGGCGCAGCGAGCCCGAACGGCCGGGGTGGTAGTAGCTCGGCGCATCGCGGGTGATGTCCACACTGTCGGCAGGGCCTCCGATGGCGGCAAGGGCGGCCAGAACGTCCGCCTTCACATCGTAGACGGTGGCGGTGGCGCCGTCGTGGGACCAGTGCCGATCGGTGGAGACGGGGCGGTTGCGGCCCTGGCGCACACCTGCCGCACTGGTGGTCTGGTCCTCAGGCTCATCACCTTTGAACACCTGGCCCACCTCGAAAAGGGCAAGGTTCGGATGGCCGCGGTTGACGTTGCGCGAGACGGCGTGGATCAGCCCTGGCAAAAGGCTCGGCCGCATGTCCGACAGGCTTTCGGAGATGGGGTTGACGAGCTTGACCGCCTCGCCGCCGCCACCGAACGCTGCAGCATCCTCGGCGGAAATGAACGACCAGGTGACCGCCTCCACCATGCCGCGCACGGCAAGGGCACGGCGCGCTGTGGACACATGCCTTTGCAGCGGCGTCAGCACCTTGGGCGTCAAAGGCGTCATGCGGGCAAGGGGGGTCGCCGTCACATCGTCGATGCCGACAATGCGCACCACCTCCTCCACAATGTCGGCCTTGCCTTCAATGTCCGGCCGCCAGGGGGGGCTCGTCACCGTCCAGGGCGTTGCAGCATCGTCCACGGTGAAACCTAGGTCGCGCAGGGCTTTGATGGCCGTCGCGTCAGGCACATCAAGCCCAGAGAGGCGTTTGGTTTCCGTCGGTGGGAAGGCGACCGTGGTGCGCCCGTCAGGGGCTATGCCGGCAACGGACGTTGGTCCTGCTTCACCCCCGCACAGCTGAAGAATGAGCCGCGTTGCGATCTCAAGCCCAGGCTCCATGAAGGCGGGGTCCACACCACGCTCGAACCGGTGGCGCGCATCGGAGTGAATGCCGAGGGCACGGCCCGTGCGGGCAACGTTCAAAGGCTCCCAAAGGGCCGATTCCACCAGCACGCGTGTGGTGGTTTCGGTGCAGCCTGACGCCTCGCCACCCATGATGCCGGCAAGGGATTCAACGCCGTTTTCGTCGGCAATGACGCACATGGTGGCGTCGAGCGTGTAGCTGCGTCCGTCGAGCGCGGCGAAGCTTTCGCCATCTTTGGCCCTGCGCACGGTGATGTCGCCAGCCACCTTGTCGGCGTCGAACACGTGAAGGGGCCGGCCTAGATCGAACGTGACGAAGTTGGTGATGTCCACCAGACAATTGATGGGACGAAGGCCGATGGAGGTCAGCCGCTTTTGCATCCAGTCGGGCGAAGGCCCGTTGGTAACGCCCTCCACAAGCCGAAGCGCAAAGGCGGGGCAAAGCGGGTCGCCCTCGGGGAAGGTGAGGTGGACCTGTGGCGGGGCCGCGACAGCGCCTGTGGCGGCCGGCGTGGTGTCGAGCGGCTTCAAGGTGCCAAGGCCTGCGGCGGCAAGGTCTCGCGCAATGCCGCGCACGCCCAGACAATCAGACCGGTTGGTGGTGACGCCGATCTCGATGACAGGGTCATTGAGGTCGGCCCACTCGGTATAAGGGGTGCCGACGGGGGCGTCCTCGGGCAGGTCGACGATGCCGTCATGCTCGTCCGACAGGCCCATCTCGCGCTCAGAGAGCATCATGCCGCGGCTTTCCACACCGCGGATGGTCCCCACCTCAAGATCGACGCCTGTGCCTGGAATGTGTGTGCCAGGCGCTGCAAAGACGCCCACAAGGCCCTTGCGTGCGTTGGGTGCACCGCAGATGACTTGGATGGAGGAGCCGTCACCAGGGTCCACCGTAAGCACCCTCAGCCTGTCGGCGTTGG
>JBCDCF010000734.1:0-2275 GCA_039182345.1 Pseudomonadota bacterium | reverse complement strand
GGATGGGATCTCCATGATCGTGCTGACCACGTCGGTGGTGCTGCCGCTCATCACCGCGGCAGGGTTCGACCTCATCTGGTTCGGCATCTTCATCATCTTCGTTGTGGAGATGGCGCAGATCACACCGCCGCTCGGATTCAATCTGTTCGTCATCCAGGGGATGACGGGGCAGAACATATTTTCCGTCGCACGGGCCGCCTTGCCGTTCTTCTTCCTGATGGTGATTGCGGTGGCGATCGTCACCCTGGTGCCTGGCATTGCCACCTGGCTCCCGTCCACCATGAACCGCTGATATGATCCGCATCGGGCTCGATATCGGCGGCACCTTCACCGACGTTGTTCTGGAGGACGGCAAAGGGCGCCTCACCGCGAAGGTGCTGACCCGGCCGGACGCGCCCGAAGAAGGCGCCATGGAGGCCCTTGAACGGGTGTTGGCGGAAGCCGGCCGTTCACCCGGCGACGTCACCCTCCTGGTGCACGGGACGACTCTTGCCACCAACGCACTGATTGAGCGCAAGGGCGCCGTCACAGCGCTGATCACCACGGAAGGCTTCCGCGACACGCTGGAGATCGGCACCGAAGGGCGGCCCGACCAGTACGACATCAACATCGTCAAACCGACGCCGCTGGTGCCGCGCCGCCTGCGCCTCACCGTGCCTGAGCGGCTGACCGCGGCGGGCGATGTCCTCCTGCCGCTGGAGGAGGCCGCCATCGACGCATGGGTGCCCAAGCTTGAAGCAGCCGGGGTGGAGAGCGTTGCCATCGGCTTCATCCACGCCTACGCCAATGGCGATCATGAGCGGCGGGCGCGCGATCGTCTCGCAAAGCACCTGCCGGATCTCTTCGTCTCGCTCTCCTGCGAAGTCTCGCCGGAGTTTCGCGAGTACGAGCGCATCTCCACCACAGCCGCCAACGCCTACGTGCGCCCCTTGATGGCCCGCTACCTGACCCGGTTCGAGGACAGGCTGAAGGAGGCCGGGGTGACCGCCCCTCTCCTGTTGATGCTGTCCAGCGGCGGGCTCACCAGCGTGGACACCGCCGCACGCTTTCCCATTCGCCTTGTGGAATCGGGTCCTGCCGGCGGGGCGATCTTCGCGGCCACCGTCGCAGGCGCCAACGCGGCCGATAAGGTGGTGTCCTTCGACATGGGCGGGACGACCGCAAAGATCGCGCTGGTGGATGAGGCAACGCCCCACACTGCGCGCACGTTCGAGGTGGCGCGGGTCTACCGCTTCAAGAAAGGGTCGGGGCTGCCTGTGCGGGTGCCTGTGATTGAGATGGTGGAGATTGGCGCGGGCGGCGGCTCCATCGCGCGGGTGGACGATCTGAAACGCCTCACCGTCGGTCCGGATTCCGCAGGCGCGATGCCGGGCCCCGTCGCCTATGGCCGCGGCGGCACCGACCCCACCGTGACGGACGCCAACGTCGTCACAGGCCACATCGACCCTGCCGATTTTGCAGGTGGGCGCATGCCCCTCGACGGGGCGGCGGCAAAGGCTGCCTTTCAGACCCGTATCGGCGAACGGCTCACGGTAAGCGCTGAGGCCGCGGCCTTCGGCGTTCTTGAAGTTGTGGGTGAGACCATGGCGGCCGCGGCACGGGTGCATGCCATTGAATCGGGCGTTCAGCTCGGCAACCGCACGCTGATCGCGTTTGGCGGCGCGGCACCCCTTCAGGCCTGCCAGATGGCCGACAAGTTGGGAATCGACAGGGTGATCGTCCCTGCCAGCGCCGGCGTCGGATCCGCAGTGGGATTCCTTCGCGCGCCCGTCGCCTTTGAGGTGGTGCGCACCCGCTACCAGCGCCTCGCGACCCTTGAACCTATAATCGTCAATGACACGCTGAGCGACATGGAGGCGGAGGCGCGCGCGGCCGTCAAGGCAGCGACGGGCGATGCATCGGACATTGCCGTTACCCGCAAAGCCTATGCGCGCTATGTGGGACAAGGGCATGAGATCGCTTATGTTTTGCCCAACCGTCCCATCACGGACGAGGACCGGACAGGCCTGCGCGAGACGTTCGACAGCGCCTACGAAGCCCTTTATGGCCGTGCCATCGGCGCGCTGGTGGATGTGGAGCTGGTCTCCTTTGTGGTGACGGCGTCGGGGCCAACGCCGATGACGCCCGACGTGCCAGCTCCGACCGGGACCGGGAGTGGGGAGCGGACGCGGCAGGTGATCGATACCGCCGCGCAGGCGCCTGTGGATGTCGACGCGATGGCCGGAGGCCGTCCGCTCGATCACATGGAGGCCTATGCCCAGAGCAAGCTGGCCAT
>JBCDCF010000733.1:0-2276 GCA_039182345.1 Pseudomonadota bacterium | reverse complement strand
CCGCCGTTTGCACGCTCGTGCGGGCGGTGGGTGGCGCGGGAGGTTTGCGCCTTGGCACACGAACGGCCGCCAGATCCGTGGGTGGCGGTGTATCCTGGCCGGCCTCCGTCTGGCCGTCCGTTGCGGGCGGCACCTGGGTGGCCGGCGCTGTGGCCGTGGGCCCTGCAAGGTCGCCCGCGGTGGAGGCCACGGGCCGCGGATCGCCGTCCGGCCGAAACCACTCGTCATCGGCTTTCAGCGCAGGCGCAAACTCAATGGTGTTCTTAAAGACGCTGTCGGTGAGGGCGGCAGGCTGCGCGCTCGTCAACTGGTCGGCAAGGTCGCGCAGAAAGTAGCTGGGGTAGGGGTCGTCCTCGCGCACCCTATAGTCCCGCGTGCGTGCCTGATAGGCCAATTGGAACGGCGCGTCTTCGGCGTAGGTGGCTTCGCTGAGGTCGCCAAGCCGCAGGAAGGCGATGCGCACCAGACAGGCCCGCGCCTTGTTGGACGGATTGCCGTCGGTGCGCAGCATTTCCGACAGGGCGGGGTTGTCATTCTCGCGCCAGCGGTCGCAGCTTGCGCGGTCAAAGGTTTGGGCGACGGCAACGGTGATGCCAAGGCCAGCAAAGGCGACCGCGGCGAAAACCAAAGCGGCGCCAACCCGCGCGTTTGTCATCACAGCGGCCACACCCGCCCACCACACATTCTTGCCACGGTCCATCTCGGCCGGCGCGCAAAGTGTGAGCGCTCGCCTAAGGGGGGTCAAGGCCACGCGCGCCCTGCGGCGTGATGTCCACCGGTGAACGGGGCCGGATTCGGTGCTATCATCCACTGAGAGGACGTGGGGCGGCGTCTTGTGCAACCGTTTGTCTTTTCGCCACGGCCTCAACGCTGACAGACACGATGCATTTTTTGATGATTTGAAGATTTTGCCCATGACCCCTTACGGCAAGCGCCCGATGTTCAAAGGGCTTTTTCTGCTCTTCCTGGTCATCATGGCCTTTGTGGCAACGCCGGCGTTGGCGTCCATGACGGACGCAGAGATCGACGCGGCTTTGCGCGCTGGCGACAAGCGTTATGCGTTGCTTGTGGGGGTGGGCGACTACGACCACACCGTCGACGTGCGCTTTGTGGAGGAAAATCTCGACGCGGTGGAGACCATGCTGCGAGAGGTTTTTTACGTGCCTGAGGCGAACATCCGCCGCATCACCGACCCCACTGTCACCGACCTTAAAACCCTGTTCGGCTTTGCCGCTGGCGAGCCGGGGGATTTTGCGGGCCTTGGTTTCAGGGAGCCTGATGCGGAGTTTTTCGTCTACTTCATCGGCCACGGTTCGCGCGATTTGCGGGCCGCAGGCACCTCAGATGCGGCCGAGAGCGAAGGGTTCTTGCTGGGGACGGACTCCCAGCCCGCCTACCTCTCCTTCACCGCCTATTCCTACGACACGCTGATTGCGAACCTTGATGCGTTGAAGACGCAACGCTTCAACGATGGCCGTGTCATCTTGCTTCTGGAGAGCTGCTTTTCCGGCGAGAGCAATGATGGGCCTTTGAACCCCACCATGGGCCCGATGATCGATGTGGTGGAGGGTCTGGACAAACCCCACGCCCGCTATGACGTTGTCTCCATTGCCGCGGCCGGGGCCGACACGCCAGCCTATTGGGACGAGGAGCGCCGGATCGGCCTTTTCACCGATGCTGTGACGCGCGGCCTGTCTGGCGATGCTGACGGTGGCGGTGAGGGCACCGAGGATGGCATTGTCTCCGTCGCCGAGCTTGAGGCGTTCCTTGCCCGCACGGTCCCAGCGCGCGCGCTCCAGCTCAACAAATCCCGCCAGGTGCCGCAGATCAGCGACGGGGCGGACGGACCGTTGATCCGCCTCACAAGTTCCACGTCAGCGCCCGATGCCAGTGCCTTCGAAACCGAGTTTGAGATTGCCGAGCTAGAGCACCGCCTGGGCGAGATCGAAGCGAGGGACTGGCCGGCCCTTTCCACCCTCCAGCGCGATATTGCCGAGTTCATGGACCGCTGCGGCGATGCGTGCCGGCCCTATCTCGGGCGCCTCATTCCTTTGCGCAACACGGTGCGCCAATATGCGACCCGCTGCAGAGCTGCCTCGAGCGTTGCCCGCAACAGGATGCGAGGCGGGCGGTTTGCCCCGCTCAAGACGTTTTCGGACCTTTGCGCCAAGGCAGTCGACGTGTCGCGCTGTGTCGCCTCGCGCGATGCCACCTCTCAAGGGTGCTTGTGTGTCGTCGACCCCCGTGGGGAAGGCTGCGGGATCGACCCTGACGCT
>JBCDCF010000732.1:0-2277 GCA_039182345.1 Pseudomonadota bacterium | reverse complement strand
CCATAGACGAGGATGCGATTGTCGGCGAGGGGCCTGGCGAGCTCCGGCAGTGCGATCAGAACGGCCGCGCCCACCACCGGCCCCGTCACCGTGCGCCGGCCACCGAACACCACGTAGGAGAGGATGGCGACGAGGAACGGAAAGCCGAACTGGTTGGGCTCAAGGGCATAGGAATGGTAGGCGCTGAGCCCGCCGAACACCCCCGCAAGTGCCCCCGATATGGCGAACGCCAACAGGTGGTGCACCTTCACCGACATGCCGAGGGAGGCGGCCATGGCCTCGTCCTGGCGGATTGCCTCGAAGGCCCTGCCGAGGCGCGAGGCGTTGAGCGTTGCCATCAGGTAGATGACGAGGACCGCCGCAATGGCGAGCGGCGCCGTCCCCACCACCTTCGGAATGTTGGTGAAGCCCATGGGCCCGCCCGTCAGCCCATCGGCATAAAGGGTGAGGGAGACGACGATCTGCACGAAGGCGAGCGTTGCAATGGCCTGGTAGACGCCGCGAAGCCGCGCCAGCGGCCATGACAGGAAGAGCGCCGCAAACACACCCACGAGGCCGCCGGCCGCAATGGCAAGGGGCGCCGGCCAGCCATAGGAGACGCCGAGGATCGCCGCCCCATAGGCGCCGAGGGAGGCAAAGCCTGCGGTCGCGATCGAAAAGACGCCGGCCTTCAAAACAATCCACTGGCTGAAGGCAAAGCCGATGGCGAGGAAGAAGTGGTCGAAGAGGGGGCGGTAGGCGATAAAAAAGTCAATCATCGTGCGCCCCTCAACACGCCTGCGCCCTGCTGGCCGAGGAGGCCGTTGGGCCGTAGCAGCAAGATCAAGAAGAGGAGCGAGAAGCTGATGGTGTCCGTCAGCCCCGACGGCAGATAGGCGATGGTGAGCGTCTGGATCATGCCGAACAACAGCCCCGCCAGCAGTGCACCTGAGACGCTGCCGAGCCCGCCAAGGATGATCACCACGAAGCCGCGCAACAGGTAAGGCTCACCCATCATGAAATGGATGGAGTTGAAGGCAAGGCCCACAAGAACCCCTGCCGCCCCCGCCAGCGCGCCTGACAGAAAGAACGTCTGGAAAAACACATGGTTGGGGTTGATGCCAAGGAGGACGGCGGCGCGCTCATTGCCGGCGACGGCGCGTATTCGTCGCCCATAGCGCGTGTAGTGGAGATACCAGCCGAGGATCAACACAAGCACTGCCGAAGAGCCCAGCATGAACAGCTGTAGGGCGGAGACCCTGAGGCCCATGAACTCATAGATGATGATGGGGAAGGTATCGAACGGGAAGCGCAGGACGAGGGTGTTGGACCATCGCTGCGCCAAGGTTGTGATGATGAGGGCAATGCCGATGGAGGAGATGATGGCGCCGAACTCAAGCTCCCCACTGCGGCGCAGCCGACGGAAGGCGACAATTTCGATGAGGACCGAGAGCAGGCCGCCGCCGATCATTGCCAACAGAAAGCCCACCACCAGCGGCATCCCCGCCTCCACGGCGAAAAGGGCGATGAACGCGCCCACCATGAAGACCGCCCCATGGGCAAGGTTCAGAATGTGGTGGATGCCGAAGACGAGGTTGAAGCCGATGGCAAACAGCGCATAGACACCGCCGACCACCAATCCATTCAGAAGCTGTTGGGCAAGCATTGCGGGCCGTCCTCAGTAATTCGACAGGCCAAGGGCAAGGCCGCCATCCACCACAAGGCTTGCGCCCGTCGTCCACTCGGCCCGCAGGAGGTGGTCGATGGCCTCAGCCACCTCACGCGGGGTGCCGACCCGACCCAAAGGGTGGTCGCGGGCGATGGCGGCCATCCTTGCATCGTGCTCGTCCTGGGTGAAAAGGCCGGCACGGATGTTGAGTTCTGTGGGGACCGCCCCTGGCACCACGCAGTTGACCCTGATGCCGCGCCCGCCAAGCTCTGCCGCAAGCACTTTGGTGAGCGCCTCCACAGCGCCCTTGGTGGCCGCATAAGGGGAGGCGCCAGGGTAGGCGCGGCGGGTGTGGACGGAGCCGAGGAAGATCACGGCGCCGCTGCGCTCTTCAAGGCGAGGCGCGGCAAGGCCCGTCAGCATCATCCCGGCGACGACGTTGGTGTTGAACACCTGCCGCACCGCCTCTTCATCAAGCTCTGAGATGGGCCCGCGCACCATGTTGGCGGCATTGTTGACAAGACCGTCGAGCCCACCGCCATGGGCAACGGCAGCGTCCATCATGCGGGCGCGATCGGCGGCGACGGCAACGTCGCCTGCCACAGTGCAGCAGGCGGGGCCGATGGCCT
>JBCDCF010000731.1:0-2279 GCA_039182345.1 Pseudomonadota bacterium | reverse complement strand
GCCTGGGTCCGTCGCCTCTTCCCGGGCGCACGCGACTATATGGACGTTTACGCCCAGTTCGGCTGCCTTGGTGAAGGGGCAATCTTCGCCCACGCCATCCACCTGTCGGCCCGGGAGATGGGCGCGCTTGCCGAAGCCGGCGCCGTTGTCGCCCACTGCCCGACGGCCAACCGGTTTCTCGGCTCCGGCCGGTGCGATGTGGCGGCCCTTCGGAAGGCCGGCGTCACCGTGCGCCTTGGCACCGACATTGGCGCAGGCACCACCTTCGACATCATGAAGGTGGCACAGGTGGCAGAGGGCGTTGCCGGTATCTCCAGCTAGCGTCTACTGCGTCCGTTGTCCGTCAGGCCGCCAACAACAGCGTGCGCGCGATGGGCGGCACCCGGCCCACCACAAGGTCGGCCACCGTGCGCGCGGTGATGGGCGCGGCGGTGAACCCCATCCACGGAAAGAGCGCCATAAAGAAGCCCTGTCGCCCGCTCACCTCACCGATCACGGGCCGCCAGTCGGCCGTCCCATTGACGATGGCAGGCCAGGTGCGCACGGCCCTTGCCCCTGCCATCGCCGGCACCACGTCGGCAGCCGCCTTCATGTTTGCCGCCAATGAAAACGGGTTGACCCCAAGCCCACCATCCCCCTGGCGCGCCGAAGGCCAGCCGCCGCCAATCACCATCGTGCCGTTGGCCAGCTGCTTGAGGGTGAGCTTGCCGGCTGCGGAGTAGACGAGGTGGTCCACCATCGGCGCCACCCGTTCGGTGACCGTTGCCTGGATCGGCCAGCCCTCGATCTCAAGGTCAAGGCCGGCCATGGCGGCAAGCCGGCCAGCATCCGCCCCCGCCGCATTGACGATGGCGCGTGCCTCAATCACCCCGCCGGTTGTCTGTGCACGCCAGCGCGCGCCGGCCCGCTCCAACCCCGTCAGCGTGCACCCCTCCCTCACCTCAAGCCCGTGGGTGCGGATGGCAGCGGCAATGGCGGGACCGGCAATCAACGGGTTGGCTTTGCCTTCCAGAGGGCATAGCGCGCCGCCGATCATGCCTTTGCAGATGTAAGGGGCAAGGCTCGACACCTCATCGCGATCAAGGAGTGTGATGGGAATGCCGGCGGCCTGCTCGATGGCCGCCTTCGCGCGCACCTGTCTCATCTGTTCATCGGTGCGGGCCACCAGAAGGCCGCCAGTGGACTTCAGTTCAATATCGACGCCAAGCCGCGCGGCCACCTCCCGCCACAGACCGACGGAATCGCGCATCATGGGAAGGACTTCGGCAAACTGGCGCGCCCAATTTTCGCCAAGGCTGACGAATTCCGGGAACGGGATTTGCAGATGGATGGACCCTGCATTGGCGCCGGAAGCACGCCCGTTGAGCACGCCCGCGTCGATCAGAAGGGCGTCGACACCCTCGTCGGCCAACATCAACGCGCTGAGGCAGCCTGTGAGACCACCGCCGACCACCAGAACGTCCGTCTTCATGGCGCCCCCTTCTGCCGGCCGCTGGCGCATTGTCCTTGCACCATGGTAGGATGCGAACAAATGTTCGCAATGCGAAAAATAGCGCACAAAGGAGCCTTGAGGTGAAACAGTTTCGCGGCAGCTACACCGTCACCATCACCCCCTTCACCGAGGACGGCTCAGCGATCGACTATGCCGCGTGGCGCCGGTTTGTCGACTGGCAACTGGAGACCGGCGTTCCCGGCATTATCATCCTCGGCACCACAGGCGAGTTTTTGACGCTGACGGACGAGGAGCGTTCCCGCTTCGTGGAGGCAACCGTGTCCCAGGTGGCCGGCCGCATTCCCGTTCTCGTCGGCACCATGAACGCCCACACACCGACCGCGGTGCGCTACTCCAAGGAGGCGGAGGATCTTGGAGCGGACGGGTTGATGATCATCCCGCCCTACTACTATACGCCCACAGAGGATGAGATCTTCGCCTACTACCGCGCCATCTGCGAGAGGGTGTCGCTCCCCATCATGCTCTACAACAACCCGTTCACCTCCAATGTGGACATGTCTGCCGCCTTGGTGGCGCGGCTGACGAAGGCGTTCGAGCAGATCCGCTACATCAAGGAAGCCTCGCAGGACACCGCGCGCGTCTACGACATCATCGAGGCGACGGACGGGGTGATGAATGTGTGGGCCGGGCAAAGGGTGGTGGAAAGCTATTCGCTGGGCGCCAACGGCTACGTGAACCCTTACGGCAACTACATCCCGCGCGCGTCATGGAAATTTGTGGACTGGTGCGAGGCGGGCCGCTGGGAGGACGCCAAGAAGGTGCAGCG
>JBCDCF010000730.1:0-2284 GCA_039182345.1 Pseudomonadota bacterium | reverse complement strand
GCGGGTGTGGAGGCGGCCGAAGCCATTGCCCGCTCAGGCGTTGACATGGTGTTCATCGGGACAGGCGACCTCGCCCTCTCCCTCGGCGTTGCCCCCGGCAGCAAGGCCCATGAGGAGGCCTGCCAGAAGGTGCTTGAGGCCTGCAAGGCGGCGAAGATCCAGGCGGGCTGCTTTGCCATGGGGCCTGAGGCGGCCGTGGCGCGCATTGAACAGGGTTTTGCCTTCACCGTTGCCACCATCGACATTGTGGCGTTCGAGGCCACCACGCGGGCCGCCATCGAGCATGTGCGCGCCAACGCCAAGCCGCCCGCAAAGACACGCAGGCGCACCAAGGCGGCAGCCCCTTCAAAGACGCGCCGCGCCACCACCCGCCGCCCAAGACGCACCAAGTCCTAAGGGCACCACCATGGGGCGAGTGCCTCGATGGGGACGCCCGCGGCCACCACCTCGCGTGTGGTGCAAAGCGCGCCGCTGATCGCCTGCGCATCCTCTTTGCCGGCAAGGAGAAGCACCACACGGCCCTTTGGCATCACCCGAGCCGCAAGCGCCTTAAGGGCAGCCCGCAGCGGTGCTGCCTTCGCCTCCCAGTTAAAGGGATGCACCATCACCACAGGGGCCGGCCCCTCCTTGGCGGCAAGCCCCTCGAAGGCGGCCCAACCGCTCTCTTCAAGGGTCAAAGCATCAAGACACCACACAACGGCCGCGGTTGCCCCCTCCTCGACGGCAACGTGCCCGAGCGCGCCAAGAGCACCTGCCATCCCATCAGGTGCACCTACGAGGCGAACCGCGCCCGCGGGACCCACCAATCGCGCTGTGCGAAGGGCCTCGGCCAGAGGGGTCGCTGCAGGGCGGGCAAGGAGGACAGGTGTGCCCGACGGGTCCCTTTCGGTGGTGACGGTGACCGTGTCGCCGGCGCTGAGTGGACCTGCTGCGAAGGCAAGTCCCGTCGCACCCGGCGCGAGCAAAACGCTGGCAAGGGGCAAAGGCAGACGCTGAGCCATCTGCGGCGAGAGGCTCGCCCGTACCACCGTGGTGGAGAGGACCCTCGCCTCGGGCGATACAGGAACCAGCGCCGGTCCGATGGCAAGGCAGGCCGGGCACACCTCCCGCAACGGCCAAATGAGCGCACCGCAGGCCGCGCACTGGTGCAACCACAGGCCCTCCTCCAAGGCCGCCTTTTCGGCCAAGCGAGCCATGGCGGGCGACAGGGTCACGGTGCGGCCCGTCGGCCGGTGGCAAGAAGGCACGCAGTGGCAGCCATACCCCTGTCGTAGTTCACCATCCCAAAGCCTGACACCAGCGCCACCTCAGCGTCCTTCACCTGCCAATCATGGCGGTGGACTTGCCCCGCCTCACGGGTGTGGGCAAAGGCCTGGCCCGTCACCTGCCGCAGCCCTTCCACGAGGCCGAGATGGCCGCCAGCTGCCCCCGCCTGCCCTGCAGACAGCTGCCCGCCTGAGGTGTTGTGGGCAAAGTCGCCGCCAGGGAAAGGATCGCGCGCACGCAAGAACGCAGGCGCCTCGCCCTTGCCGCACAGGCCAAGATCCTCCCACTGGATCATCGCCATGACGGGGTAGTCGTCATAGGTCTCAACCACATCTACCCCATCGGGCGACATGCCGGCGCGGGCCCAGAACGCGTCCGCCTCCACGGCCCATCCACCGCGGACCTGGACAGGATCGGTGCGAAACGCGTTGTGCCGCTCCAACGTCGAAAGGATCCTCGCAAACGGCAGGCCCTTGGCGATGGCGTCCGCCTCTTTCATGACAAGAAGGCCCTCCGCACCGCTGACGGGCATGACGCAGTCATAAAGGCAGAGGGGATCGGCAATGAGCCGCGCCGCGTCATAGTCCTCCCGCGTCAGGGGCACGCCGTGAAAAATGGCGTGGGGCACCGACTGCGCCATCTCTCGTTGGGCCAAGCAAAGGGTGCCGAAGTCCGCCTTCGTGGCCCCATAGGCGCGCATATAGTGGTGGGTGAGAAGGGCGAAGACGGCGTTGGGTCCCCCTGCCCCATAGGGCCAGACAGCCTCCCTGGAGACGCGGGAGAAGTTGGCAACAAGGTCGACAAAGCTCGTCCCATCGTTCCTGTCGGCACCGATGACGGCCACGTGGTCCACATCCCCCGCCATCACCATACGGGCGGCACGGCGGACGGCGGCAATGGCGCTTGCACCCCCCATGGGCGGCTGATCCAGATAGCGGCAGGAAAGGCCGAGGTGATCGCAGATCCCGAGCACCGAATCGGGCGCAATGGTGAGGCTTGCAAGACTGAGACCGTCGAG
>JBCDCF010000729.1:0-2291 GCA_039182345.1 Pseudomonadota bacterium | reverse complement strand
TTCATCGACACGCCCATCGAGGTGTGCCGCGAGCGCGACCCCAAGGGCCTCTACAAGAAGGCCGACAGCGGCGAGTTGAAGAACTTCACCGGTGTCGACAGCCCTTACGAGCCGCCCGAGGCGCCCGAACTCGTCATCGACACCACCGCTGGCGAAGCCGAAGTCCATGCCGAGACTGTGGTTGCGGCCTTGAAAGAGCGCGGCATCATCGACTGAGGACGCCGCACGCGGCTCTGAAGCGCTAAGCTTTGGGGCCGCGTTTGCCACCGCCGATCATCGGCTGTGCGCTGTCATCAAGGGGCCAGCGCGAGCGTGCGCGGGCGGCAAAGCCGCGCTCGGCATCGTCGGGAAACCGCTCCAGCGCGGCATAGGCAATCATCGCGCCGTTGTCGGTGCAAAGGGCAAGGGGCGGTGCGACGAAGCGTGCGCCGGCCTCTTCGGCGACACCTTTCATGGCCGCTTTGATGGTGGCGTTGGCGGCAACACCCCCCACCACCACAAGGGCTGGGGCGGCCCGCCCTGCAACTTCCTCAAACCGCACAAGAGCGTGCCGCGCCTTCCTTGCAAGGTGATCGGCAGCTGCCGCCTGGAAGGCAACGCAAATGTCCGCCACCGCCTGGTCTGTGAGGGGAGCGGCCCGCTCGGCGGCAAGCCGTACGGCCGTTTTTAGGCCTGCGAAAGAGAGGTCGCAGTCGTCCCGCTTGGCAAGCGGTGAGGGGAAGGTGAAGCGGGAGGGGTCGCCGTCGCGCGCTGCCGCCTCAACGGCCGGGCCACCCGGATAGGCAAGGCCCAAAAGCTTTGCGGTCTTGTCGAATGCCTCGCCCGCAGCATCGTCGATGGTGCCGCCGAGCCTTCGATAGTCCCCCACCCCGAGGACGGCAATGAACTGCGCGTGCCCCCCCGACAAGAGCGCCACGCAATAGGGAAAAGCGAGCCCTTCCGTCAGGCGCGGCGTCAGGACATGCGCCTCAAGGTGGTTGACGGCAATGAAGGGGAGGCCGGCGGCCTTTGCCAGACCCTTGCCGAAGCTTGCCCCCACCAACAGGCCGCCTAGGAGCCCCGGTCCCGCCGTGGCGGCAACGCACGAAAGGTCGCCCACACCAACCCCCGCCTCTGCCAGCGTGCGCGCGACCACCGCGTCGATGGTGTCGGCATGGGCGCGTGCGGCAATCTCCGGCACCACACCGCCGAACGCCTCGTGAAGGTCGATCTGGCTCCACACCGTCTCGGCAACGATTGTTGCCTTACCAGGCGTGCCGGTGACGATGGCGGCCGCACACTCGTCGCAACTGGTCTCGATCCCCAGCACCAAGGGCGTGTTGGCGCTGGCGGACGCTGTGGGTGCGGCAAAGGCTTTCTCTGCCGCGACAGGCGCTTTAAGGTCTGGCTGCGATGAAGACATCGGCGTTGGGTTAGCGCGGAAAGCGGGCGGCTTCAATTTGAGCACAATCAAAATCGGCACGCGCGGCAGTCCGCTTGCGCTTGCACAGGCGCACATGGTCGCCGACCTCTTGCAGCGGTCGGGGCAGGCGGAAACGGACATCGTCATCATCAAGACGACAGGTGACATGGTGCTTGACCGGCCCTTGTCCGAGGTGGGCGGCAAAGGCCTTTTCACCAAAGAGATCGAGGCCGCGCTCCTGGACGGGCGGATCGATTGCGCCGTCCACTCCGCCAAGGACCTTGAGACGGTGCTGCCTGCTCCCTTGATGCTGGCCGCCTTCCTGCCCCGTGAGGACGTGCGGGACGTTTTCATCGGCCGCGGCGGCGTCACCCTTGAGGACCTTCCGTCAGGGTCCGTGGTGGGGACGGCGTCTCTGCGCCGTCAGGCGCTTGTGCGGCGCGCGCGGCCCGACCTTCGCACCGAAGTGCTGCGCGGCAATGTGCAAACGCGCCTGAAAAAGCTCTCCGAAGGGGAGTGCGATGCGACGATGCTTGCCCTTGCCGGCCTGAAGCGCCTCGGCAAGGAGGATGTGGCCACGCAAATCCTGGGGACGGACGCCTTCCCGCCGGCCCTTGCCCAAGGGGCGATTGCCGTTCAGATCCGCAGGGACGATGCGGCAATGGCCGAGGCCCTCGTCCCCCTCAACCACGGCGCCACGGAGGTGGCCGTCACCGCGGAGCGTGGCTTCTTGTCGGCCCTCGACGGTTCGTGCAGGACCCCCATTGCAGGGCTTGCCACGGTGGACGGGGGCGTTGTGGCGCTCAAAGGCCTTGTGGCCAAGCCCGACGGCAGCCGGTTTGAGGAGATGGAGAGCGAAGGCCCGTCCGAGGATGCCGAAAGCGTCGGC
>JBCDCF010000728.1:0-2301 GCA_039182345.1 Pseudomonadota bacterium | reverse complement strand
GTGCCAACTCATCCCTGCACCGCCAGGGCGATTGGGAGGGGAGTACCACGTGAAGCCCACCGCCAGGGTCAGGCATTGCAAGCACCGTCCGCGGTTCCATGGCGGAAGGGGCGAGCCTTGCGTGGGTGGTGGTGACGTCAACGGTATGGGCGGCGCTGCCAAACGCTGCCTCGCAATCCCCCTCCTGCCAGGCGAAGGTGAACCCTTCGGGCGATGGTTCGCTGGGCTCTGTCTCTACGGCCACAGCCTCTGCCGCGTCGGCGGCCAAGAGAGCCGTTTGCGCAAGGACGATGGCAACCGGTTCGCCCACCGCGCCGACCTTCTGCGCGCACAAAAGGCCAGAGTTGTCCGGCACACCGTCCACCACGGGATTGACGCTGAGCGTGCCGGTCAGCCCAAGGTCGCTGGCGCCAAGGACGGCGTGAACCCCTGCCATCTGAAGCGCGTCCGCGGTCTCGATGCCGGTGAGCGTGGCCGGGGCCTCGGCGGCGCGCACAAAGGCGGCATGGAGCGCACCTTCGGCATCCACATCGCTGCCATAGCGGCCCCGTCCGGTGACGAACGCTGTGTCCTCAAGGCGTGGTGTGGGCGGGGTGTTGTGGCGGGTCATCGTCTCCTGTCGCGCCAGTCGTGTGAGCGTTTCCTAGAGCAGTTTTGGAGCGGCCGTCCACGGTCATGCGAAAGTCTCAGCATGGCGCCCCCAAAGATCGGCAGCGATGCCAGGGCGACGCAGGGTTCGACGGCGACAAAGGAATGACGCGCCACCCCTTGCTTGCGCAGCGCTCAGGGTCGAGCCTTGGCCCAAAGGCTGATAGGAGCGCGCGTGCCCATGACTGAGACAAACGTTGCCGTGATCGGGCGGGGACCCATAGCGCGCTATGTGGCTGGCGCCATTGCGGATGCACAGGGCCTTCGCCTCACCCACGTTCTTGTGCGCACGGCCGAACCCATTGCCTTTGCCGAGGGTGCTTCGGTGGTGACGGACGCCGCCGCCCTTGAGGGTGTGGATGTGGTGGCCGACTGCGCGGGCCATGGCGGCCTCAGTGACCACGGCGAAGCGCTTTTGTCGGCCGGTTGCCGCCTTATTACGCTGTCGGCAGGCGCCTTTGCCGATGAGGCGCTTCATGGGCGTCTTGTGGGTGCAGCGCGCCGCGGTGGCGGGCGGATTGAGGTGGTGGCAGGGGCCGTCGGCGCTGTGGACGCTCTGTCGGCTGCCTCCGTCGGCGGGCTCGAAATGGTGCGTTATGTGGGCCGCAAGCCCCCTGCAGGCTGGCGCGGAACCCCTGCGGAACGGCACGATCTTGAAGCGCTGGACGCCCCCCTCGTCCACTTTGAAGGGGACGCGCGAGAAGCCGCACTCGCCTACCCGAAGAATGCCAATGTGGCCGCCACCATCGCCCTTGCAGGCATCGGCTTTGAAAGGACGACCGTTCAGCTCATTGCCGACCCCGCCGCCACGGCCAACACCCACACGGTGGATGCGCGCGGCGCGTTCGGGGCCTTCACAGCCACCTTCTCGGCCAATGCCTTGCCGGACAATCCGCGCTCTTCAGCGCTGGCGGCCATGAGCATGGCGCGCGCCATCTTGGATCGCGCAGGCCTCCTCGTGGTGGGCTGAGGCCGGTTTTGTTCACCACCCTCGCACGGCTCATCCACAGGGCTGTGGGATCAGCGGGGAGGCTTTGCAATTCGTTAACCGCCCGGACCTTCCATCGGACAAGATCGCGCCGCGCAAAGGAGGGCGACTTGACCGATCGGGACAGCGGGGACTTTGGCGGCGAGGGCGTGCTCGGGGTGTCACGCTCGGCCACGGGGCGGCGTTGGGCGCGCAGGCTCGACGATGAGGGCGAACGGCTCGCCCTTGCCCTTGCCCAGCGCTATGGCCTGCCCGACGTGGTGGCCCGTGTCCTTGCCGGCCGCGGCATCACCTTGGACAATGCCGACACCGAGATGGCCCCCACCATCCGGCAGCTCCTGCCCGATCCCTCCCGCCTGACCGACTGCGACGGTTTGGTGGCGCGCCTTGCCGATGCGGTGGACGAGGGCTGCGCCATCACTCTTGTTGCCGACTATGACGTGGATGGCGCCACGTCTGCCGCCGTCGTCGCCCGCACGCTGCGGGCGTTGGGGTGCGAGCCGCGCATCATTGTGCCCGACCGCCTCACCGACGGATATGGGCCGTCCATTGAGGGCATGCGCAAGCTTGCGCCGGGAACGGATGTGATCCTCACCCTCGACTGTGGCGCCGGCGCGGTGGAGCCCGTGGCGGAGGCCAAACGCCTTGGCCTCACCGTCCTTGTG
>JBCDCF010000727.1:0-2318 GCA_039182345.1 Pseudomonadota bacterium | reverse complement strand
TCGTTGAGGTAAATGCCGAACGTTGCCACGGCGTGGTTGGTGTGGGGAAAGAAAGGTTGGTCCTGGTGCCACTTCACTTCGGCGCCGCCCTTGGCCCACTTAAAGTTCAGCTTGGACTGGTAGAATTTCACATCGGGGCCGAGGAGGTCGGCGGCAATGTCGCCCACAGGGCCCTCGGCGAGCACCTGCCAGAACACCTCGTCCTCATCGCAAGGGCTCGACACGCGGCGAAGGCGGGGGGCATCGGCCGTGTGACCCGGCTCAAGGTCGAAGACGGCATCGGACGCTGTGACGGTGCGGCTGCGCTCCACCAGCCTGTCCACCGCGGCCCGCAGCTTGGCAAGCCAGTCGGCAGTGATGGCGCGTTCGATGCACACAGCGCCGTCCTTGAGGAGGGTTTCGCGCTGTGCCTCGGGTAGCGTGCGGCAGGGGGTTTGGCGAATGTGGTCCGGCGTCATGGCGTCTCTCCTTTCGGGGGTCCAACCGTTAGCGGAAGCCCAGCACCTGTTGCGGCAGCCAAAGCGCGGTTTCGGGAAACGCCGCGACAATGCCGAGCGCGATGAGCTGAATGATGATGAACGGCACCACGCCCGCATACATCTGCCGCAGCGTGATCTCCGGGGGTGCCACCCCGCGTAGGTAGAAGATGGCCGGCGCCATTGGCGGGGTGAGGTAGCTGGTCTGGATCATCATCAAAATCAGCATGCAGAACCAGACGGGCTCCATGCCCGCACCCATCACGAACGGCATGAAGATGGGCACGAAGATCAACAGGATGGAGATCCATTCCAGGAAGAAGCCTGCGATGAAGACAATGCCGAGGAAGATGAGGAGGAGACCCCACGGCCCCACATCCAGCGCCTGGATCATCCCGCGCATGATGCGCATGCCGCCATTGCCCACGAAGACGCCTGTGAAGAGGCTCCCTGCCATCAGGATGAACATGATCATCGCGGTGATGACGAGGGTGCGGATCAGCGCGTCCCAGAACGTTGCGAAGGTGAAGCGGCCGTAAAAGATCGCGAGCAGGAAGGCGCCGAGGGCCCCGAGTGCTGCGGCTTCCGTGGGCGCGGCCCAGCCGAGCATGATGGAGCCCAGCACCGCGAAGATCATCAACAAAGGCGGGATCAGCGCCTTGGCGGTGATCAGCACCTTTTCAGCAAAGCCCGGCTCGTCGGGGTCAGGCGCCGTGCGGGGGCCGGACGATGGGGAGACGATGCAAAGGCCGATGATGTAGATGATGTAAAGGCCGGACAGGATGAGGCCGGGGAAGATCATCCCCACCATCAGGTCGCCGATGGACACGTTGGCGATGGGGCCGAGCACCACCACCACCACTGACGGCGGGATGATGGTGCCGAGCGAGCCGCCTGCGCAAATGGTGCCCGAGATGAGCTGGTGGGAGTAGCGGTGCTTCATCATCGCGGGGATGGCAAGGAGGCCCACAACGGTTTCCGTCGCGCCGATCACTCCTGTTGAGGCGGCAAAGATGATGCACATGACCACCGTGCCGACGGCCAAGCCGCCCGGCAGGCGCTTGGTCCACAGGTGGACGGCGGAGAAGAGCTGCTCGGCAATGCCTGAGCGCTCAAGCATCGCCCCCATGAAGACGAACAGCGGCACCGCGGCGAGGACGAAGTTGGACGCCACCTCTTCGATCTTTTGCAGAAACTGGAAGAGGACCGCATCACCAAAGGCGTAAAAGCCGAAGGTCGCCGCCACGGCAAGCAAAGAGAAGGCGACGGGGAAGCCGAGGAAGATCAGCACGAACAGTGCCGGGAACATCAACAAACCGGCCATTGTGCTTACGCCCTGGGGTAATCTGCACCGTAGCGCAGCGCGTCGAACGCCTTGATGCACTCGGCGACGATTTGAAGAGCAAGGACGCCGAAGCTGGCGCAGATGACGGCGCGGAACGGCCAGATGGGCGGGTTCCAGGCCGAATGCCCCGTGCGCTCGCCCGACAGGAACGCGCCGGCAGCGTGCGACCACATCCAGATGGTGATGAAGGTCACCACGGGCAGGACGATGAGGAGGTAGAGTGTGAGGTCGATGACCGCCCTGTGCTTGGGCGTCAGCCGAGCATAGATGAGGTCGATGCGCACATGGGCTTGGCGCTTCAACGCTATGGCGCCGCCAAGCAGAAAGTGCAGACCCATCAGGATGTAACCGAGCTCGAATGCCCAGATGGTGGGGGCGCCGAAGATGTAGCGCGCGAACACCTCATAGGCGGTGGCAAGCACCAGCGGGATCACCAGCAAAGCGGCAATCCCGCCGACGGTCTCGGTGAGCGCCTCGATGCCGGCCCTCAGGCCGGC
>JBCDCF010000726.1:0-2326 GCA_039182345.1 Pseudomonadota bacterium | reverse complement strand
CCGCTGAGCACATCGTAAGCGCCAAGGGCGGTGCGCGGTTCCATGGGGCTCATGGCAAGGCGGGTGAAGGGCACGCGCACCTTCGCCACATGGGGCGCTGCGGCGATGGCAGCATCCACGCCAGCCGTGTCGCCCACGGCCATCACAAAGGCGGTGTTGTCCGGCATATGGGGCCACACAGCGGGGGCACCGTCCTTGCCGGCAGCCTCCACATCGAGGACAAAGGGGGCCTCCTCGATCTCAACGTCCACCGCCTCAGCGCCGTCCCGGGCTGCCTGGGGGGTCTCGGCAAGGACCATGGCCACCGGCTCGCCCACAAACCGCACGCGATCCTTGGCAAGGGCGTGGCGTGGCGGCTCCTTGTAGCGCGTTCCGTCGGGGCGCATGAGGGGGATGTTGCGGCAGGCAAGGCTTGGGATGGGACCAAGGTCATCGCCAATGTCATTGCCTGTGTAGACGGCCACCACGCCTGGGGTGGCGCGCGCCGCTTCGACACCGACGGTCTTGATGGCGCCTGCCGGTATCTGCGACAGGGTGAAGGCTGCGTAGAGCTGGCCGGGTGCGTTGATGTCGTCGCCAAAGCGGCCTTGGCCTGTGACGAAGCGCTGGTCCTCCACACGAGGCGGGGAGTCGCCAATGCGGAAGCCTTCCGGGCGATGGTGACGCATGGGTCTGGCCGTGTCCTCAATCACGCAGGGACTTTGGACGCATAGGCTTTGCGCAGCGCCGCCCAGCGCCGGCCCGTCTCCCGCCCGCCCTCCAGATAGTCTTCAGGGGCGAGGGTGTAGGGCGGCCGTGGCGGGCCCGAGCGCACGAGGCCCGACCCTTCAAGCCGGGCGTGGGCGATGGGAACATTGTAGTCCACGAAGTTTTCGATCTTGCCGCCAGGGAACATGGCCGACTGGGCAAAGGCCATCTTCTGGCAAATGTCGTCCGCCTCCTCGAACCGGCCGTCTTTGATGGCCTGTGCCAGGGCGACCAGCGGTTCAGGTCCATCGGCGACGTTGCCTGTCCAACAGGCGCGGGCGCTGGGGTGCGCGCGGGCAAGGGCGGCCCATTGGGAATCCACCGGCAGGACCGCCATCTGTCCTTCCGTCGCCAAGAGATCGTCCACGAGGCTCGGGCCGCCGATGTGTTTGGTGGCGACCACCTCTTTGATTTGCGCAAGGGCCGCGTAGGTGGCCGTGTCGATCTTGGCTTTGAAGGCGAACTGGTTGTCGTAGACCAGGATGGGGACGCCAGGCAGCGCTTCGGCAACGTCGGTGTAAAAGCGCACGATGGATGCAGCATCCAGCGACATCCACATGGGCCGGCCGAGGAAAAGGCCGTAGGCGCCCCTGTCCACAAGGCTGCGGGCAAGGGCAATGGTGTGGCGCGTGTTGAGCGTTGTGACGCCGGCATAAAGCCGCCCGCGACCGGCAAGCGCCTCACACACTGTCTGGGTGAAGAGCTGGTGCTCATGGTCGAGGAGGCTCGCCCCTTCACCGAAACTGCCGCAGGTGATGAGGTCGCTGATGCCGGCTGCGGCAACCATCTGGGTCATGTCCGCCGTGGCGTCCACATCGATGGAGTGGGTGCAGTCCCACCGGTCCGCATCGGGGGTGGAGGGGGTGGGCAGGATGCCGAACACACCCGTGATGTCTTGAGGATCGAGGCTTCGTGCGGGGGCTGTCATCGCTCAAAATCCTCACAAGGGACGGTGGGTGGGCGCAAGGATCGAGCCGGGGCGCGGGGCGGTCAAGTGCACCTCGCTTGACGGTGGTTCCGTCACCTGCGCTTGACACAATTTGTCGCGCCAGCGGATAGTATCGATAATCCATGGAGTGGCCGTGCCGCGCACACCTTGTCTTCACCCCCCTTTAGGCGTCCCCACCGCAGCCGCGCACAGCGCACGCGGTGGATGGCGTTGTGGGAGCGCTGATGGTCGGTCAGACCCCGCACAGGCACACCGATGACTGAGACGCTGAAAGACCAATGCGCCACCAAGACGTTGAAGGTGGGCCACTTCATTGTCGAGTTTGCAACGCCTGGCATCGGCCACATCGTCAAAAATGCCGGGTGCGACTTTGCCCTGTTCGATCTTGAGCACTCCGGCTTCAGCTTCGAGACCGCAAAGAGCGCCGTGCGTTACTTCGAGGCGGCCGGCTGCCCGACCATCGTGCGGGTCCCCTCAAAGGCCTATGATCACATTGCCCGCGGGCTCGACATTGGCGCTGAAGGCATCATGCTGCCGATGGTCAATGACGCGGACGAAGCCCGCCACATCCTCGACTGCATCAAGTATGTGCCTGCCGGCAAGCGCGGCGTTGCCCTTGGCATTGCCCAT
>JBCDCF010000725.1:0-2330 GCA_039182345.1 Pseudomonadota bacterium | reverse complement strand
GGCTCGACGCGCGCAAGCAAGGCTTTCACGACAAGATCGCCGGGACGGTGTGCCTTCATGTCCGAAGCGAGGGGGCAAACCGCGCGCGCGGATAGAGATTGGCGCACGCCTGCGTTGCCAGTCCTCCTGTGGGGGGCTAGAAGGCCGAAGCGCGGACAAGGCAGTCGCTCGCCGGGGCCGCGCACCAGACGATCTTGAACCCTTTCGGCACGGCCGTCCGTCCGTGCGCCTCCCGCCTGAAGAGCCCGCCCATGTCCATCCTCGTCGACAAGAACACCAAAGTGATCGTCCAAGGGCTGACGGGCCGCACCGGGACGTTCCACACCGAGCAGGCGCTCGCCTATCACGGCACGCAGATGGTGGCGGGCGTTCATCCCAAGAAGGGCGGCGAGACGTGGACGGGCGCCAACGGCAATGCCGGGCCGCTCCCCATCTTCGCCACCGTCAGCGAGGCGAAGGATGCGACAGGGGCCAATGCATCGGTGGTTTATGTGCCGCCTGCGGGGGCGGGCGCTGCCATCATCGAAGCCATCGAGGCGGAGATCCCCCTCATCGTGTGCATCACCGAAGGCATTCCCGTTATGGATATGGTGAAGGTGAAGGCACGGCTCGACGCGTCCTCATCGCGCCTCCTCGGCCCCAACTGCCCCGGTGTCCTCACCCCGAACGAATGCAAGATCGGCATCATGCCGGGCTCCATCTTCCGCGACGGGTCTGTGGGCATTGTCTCGCGCTCGGGCACGTTGACCTATGAGGCGGTGTTCCAGACCTCGGCCGAGGGCCTTGGCCAGACAACGGCCGTAGGCATCGGCGGCGACCCCGTGAAGGGGACGGAGTTCATCGACGTCCTGGAAATGTTTTTGGCGGACGAGGAAACCAAGTCGATTATCATGATCGGCGAGATCGGCGGGTCCGCCGAAGAGGATGCAGCCCAGTTCCTCACCGACGAGGCAAAGAAGGGCCGCAAGAAACCCACCGTCGGCTTCATCGCTGGCCGCACGGCGCCTCCGGGCCGCACCATGGGCCACGCAGGCGCTGTCATCTCCGGCGGCAAAGGCGGGGCTGAGGACAAGATTGCGGCGATGGAAGCGGCCGGCATCACCGTGTCGCCGTCCCCGGCACAGCTCGGCACCACCCTCGCCAAGGTGTTGAAGGGCTGAGCGAGAACCCCTTCGACTTAAACCGCTTCGTCCGCGCGCAAGAGACCACGTTCGCGACGGCACTGGCTGAAATCGAAAGCGGACGGAAGATGAGCCACTGGATGTGGTTCGTCTTCCCGCAGCTCCGGTCCCTCGGCCGGTCCCCCACTGCAAAGCGCTACGGTCTGTCGGGCCTTGCGGAGGCGAAGGCCTACCTGGCCCACCTCGTCCTTGGCCCGCGCCTGCTGGAATGTTTCGAGGCTGCCATTGCAGCGGACGCACCATCGGCAACCGCGCTTTTCGGCACACCCGATGATTTAAAGTTCCGCTCCTGCGCGACTTTGTTCAGTGTTGCGGGGCCGACTCACGATGTGTTCGACCGCGCGCTCGCCCGCTATTTCCATGGGGAGCGCGACCCGTTGGCCCTGTCGACCCTTGCCGACTGATCAATTCCTTGTCCTTCGGCCTTGATTGTGGCTGATCACGCACCTGCGTACGGTTCAGATTCAGAGAAAGCCGTACTATGTTGCATTAAAGTGTCACCTTCACGGACAGTCCAACATGGCCCGCCAGGACGCGAACGCCGCGTTTTTAAACTCATCATTCCTGTATGGCGGCAACGCCGCGTATCTTGAGCAGCTTTATGCAAAGTACCAGACCGATCCGAACAGCGTGGATGCGGGCTGGCAGGCCTTCTTCGCGGACCTGAAGGACGACAAGGCGAGCGTCATCGCTGAAGCCAACGGCCCCCGTTGGCAGCGTGACGACTGGCCCGTCCCCGCCAACGGCGAACTGGTCTCCGCCCTCGACAGCGATTGGCGGCCTGTGGAAGCCCGCGTCACCGACAAGGTGGCCCAGAAGGCCCAGGCCAACGGGGCCGACCTTAACGGCGCAGATTTGCAGCGCGCTGCCCGCGATTCGGTGCGCGCCATCATGATGATCCGCGCTTACCGCATGCGCGGACACCTTCACGCCAACCTCGACCCGCTCGGCATTGTCGGCAACAAGGACGAGGAGCTGAACCCTGTCGCCTACGGCTTCACCGAGGCCGACCTCGACAGGCCCATCTTCATCGACAATGTGCTGGGGCTGGAGTTCGCCACCCTGCGCCAGATGCTGGACATCTTGACGCGCACCTACTGCTCCACCCTTGGCGTGGAGTTCATGCACATCTCCGACCCCGGCGAGAAG
>JBCDCF010000724.1:0-2333 GCA_039182345.1 Pseudomonadota bacterium | reverse complement strand
GGGATTTTCTGGCGCCAGACGATAGGAGACGGTGATCACGGGCGCGGCCGCCTCCACCGCCAGTGCCCGCGCGATGGTCTCATGGGTGGATAGGCTGCAAAAGGCCCAGCCGCCGCCGTGGATGTATAGGATCGCGCCGTTCCCCTCATCGTTGCCGGGCACAAGGAGGCGCGCGTCGCGACCGGCAAGCGTGATGTCCTCCACCCTTGTCATCTCCGGCTTGGGCTCGATCCAGCGATGGGCATTGGCCGCGGCAAGGGCGCGGCCTTCCTCAGGTGGGAGGGTTGTGGGGTCGGGCTTGCCGGCATCTTCCACCGCAAGGCGGTCGATGATGGTCTGCATGGAGGGGGACGGCGTCGCCTTCATGCGGAAGGCCCCGCGGGGTCGGGCGCATCGAAAATGCTGGGGCCCATGTCGACGATGGTGGCGATGTGGTGGGAGAGCGCTGCTCTCAGCGCTTCGCCATCGCCTGCGGCGAGCGCCTCAAGGATGACGGCGTGACGGTCAGCGGTTTCGGCCAGGGCGCGGTTGGGCGCGGAATTCAAGATCTTGTAGCGGTGATTGTGGATGAGGCAGCGGCCGAGGATCGGCGCCACGGCAGGAAGGTCGGCCGCGGCAAACAGTGTGGCGTGAAAGTCCCTGTCGTGGATGGACAAGACGTACTCGTCCCCGTCTGCGGCCGCCCGGCGCATCTTATCGAACGCTCCTGTGAGCGCGGCGTGGACGGTCTTGTCGTAGCGCTCCAGTGCGCGGGGGACGGCGCGGCACTCAATATCGTGGCGGATGCGCAAAAGTTCGCGCGCGTCGTGGGCGTTGCAGTCGGCCACCATGGTGCCGCGGTGGCCTTTGCGCAGGACAAGGCCTTCTTCCTGCAGCTTCAGGAGTGCCTCGCGCACGGTGCTTTGACTGCACTGAAACCGCGCGGCAATCTCAAGTTCCGGCAGGAGATCGCGTGGGGCAAGGTCACCCAGCATAATGTCGCGCTGAAGCTCGGCGAACACCACGTGGCTGCGCCTTGCGTTGCCCACCTTGGGCAGGACGCTGGAGCGATGAAGGGGTGCCTCGACGCGGTCTTTCAGCATGGCGAGCGGTGCGTGGGCTCCTTGCCTCGGCTTATCGTTATCGTTATCGATAAAGCCAGAGGCGCACCAGCGCAAGACCGTTCAGCAAGGGGCGAGAATGGCCAGCATCCGTCTTTCCAACATCGTGAAGGATTATGGCACCGTGCGTGCCGTCAACGGTGTGGATCTTGTGGTGGAGGACGGCGCGTTCGTGGCCTTCGTCGGCCCATCGGGGTGCGGCAAGTCCACGTTGCTGCGCATGATCGCGGGGCTGGAAGAGATCACCGAAGGCGACTTGTTTATCGGTGAGGAGCGCGTCAACACCATCGAGCCACGCTGGCGGGATGTGGCGATGGTCTTCCAGGACTATGCGCTCTATCCCCACATGACCATTGCCCAAAATATCGGCTTCGGCCTGAAGATGCGGGGCATGGGCCGGCAGGAGCGTGACACACACATTGCGCGCGCGGCCGACATCTTACAGATCGGCGATTTGTTGGACCGCCGCCCCGGCCAGCTCTCAGGCGGTCAGCGCCAGCGCGTTGCCATGGGCCGGGCTATCGTGCGCGACCCGACCGTATTCTTGTTCGACGAGCCGCTGTCCAACCTTGACGCCAAGCTTCGGGTGGAGATGCGCACACAGATCAAACGCCTCCATGCGCTGCTTGGCACCACCACCATCTACGTGACCCATGATCAGGTGGAGGCGATGACACTGGCTGACAGCGTCGTCATCTTGCGCGCCGGCGAGATTGTCCAGAGCGGTCCGCCCACAACGCTTTACAACGCCCCCAACTGCCGCTTCGTGGCCGAATTCATCGGCTCGCCGCAGATGAACATCTTGAACGGCCGCGTGGAGCGCACAGGCGAGGCTGCAGCCGTCCGTCTCGGCCGCGCGTCCATCCCTGCCAACGGTATTGAACTCCCCGATGGCGCACCTGTGGATGTGGGCATCCGCCCCGAACATCTGAGCGTGGTGGAGGCTTCGCAATCGACGCTTTCCCCCATCCTCGATGTGGTGGAGCCCCTCGGCTCTGACACCATGGCCATCTGCCTGTTGGACGGTCAGGAACTTACCGCCCGCCTTTCCCCCGAACTCGACCTCAGGCCGAAAGACGAACTCCCCTTGGCCTTCCGCCCAGAGCACGCCCACCTCTTCGACCCCGACAGCGGCGCGAAGCTCACCCCCGAGATCTGAGAGTGCGAGCCAAGCGCTCTTGCCGGAGCGCCCCGGCACAATCCCTCAACGAACCTCCCTGCACCTTCCTTTGG
>JBCDCF010000723.1:0-2335 GCA_039182345.1 Pseudomonadota bacterium | reverse complement strand
TTCGAACCGCCAATTCTCCGCCAACAGGCGCATGGCCGTGCGCACGGAGCCCACTGCCTCGGCCGACAGGTCCGCCGCTTCGGCCGCATCGGCAAGGGCGCCAGGTTCGATCGAGGCATCTGTCCCAGGCACGCGCACAGTGAAGACGTGCCGCACAAGCCCTTGGAAGGATTGGAAGTACGCTTTCGGGTCCTTGGTCGATAGCATGCCGGCAATGAGGAACAAGGGGCGTGAGACGCGCTCCTCAAGGTCGGCGAACGCTGCTGCCACCGCCTCGCCAGCATCGCGGTTGTGGCCGCCGTCGAGCCAGACCTCAGCATCCCCCGGCGCAGCGTCGAGGATGCGGCCGGAGGTGAGGCGTTGCATACGGCCGGGCCAGGAGACTTCCACCATACCCCGTTCGAGGCTGGCGGGCGTCTCCACGAGGCCGGTGTGGCGCATGGTCGCCACCGCAACGCCCGCATTGATGATCTGGTGGCGACCGGTAAGGCGGGGCGAGGGAAGGTCCACCAGCCCGTCATTGTCCTGGAAGACCAGGCGGCCAAGCTCGCCCACCGCCGTCCAGTCTTCGCCACCAAGGTGAAGCGGGGCCTGTGCGCGGGCGGCATGACGCTCGATGACGCTAGAGGCTTCGGGCTTTTGCGGCGCACTGATCACAGGGACGCCGCGCTTGATAATGCCGGCTTTTTCCGCCGCAATCTCACCGACGGAGGTGCCCAAGAAGCCCTCATGGTCGATACCGATGGTGGTGATCACCGATGCCACGGGCTTGTCCACCACATTGGTGGCGTCGAGCCGGCCGCCGAGCCCTGTCTCAAGCACCAGAACATCCGCTTCGATCTCCGAAAACAGGAGGAACGCGGCCGCCGTGGTGATTTCGAAGAACGTGATGGGGAGGGAGTCGTTGGCCCGCTCCGTGCGCGTCAGTGCGTCGGCGAGGGTCTCATCGTCCACCAGCGTTCCGCCACGCTTGTCTCCCAGCCTGATCCTTTCGTTGAAGCGCACCAGATGGGGCGAGGTGTAGACGTGGTTGGTCTTCCCGTCGGCATTCAAAATGGCGCGCAGGTAGGCAACGACCGAGCCTTTGCCGTTGGTGCCTGCCACATGAATGGTGGGGGGCAAACGGTCCTGCGGGCGGCCCAGCGCGTCCAGGAGCCGCTCCAACCGGCCCAGCGAAAGGTCGATGCGCTTGGGGTGGAGCGCCTGGATGCGGTCAAGGATGGGGGAGGAGGCGTCCATCAAGAGTTCCCGACCGTGGCGGTGCGCCGGACGCATTGTGGGCCCCGGCGGACAAGGGGCCTTGAGGCCATCATCACAGCAATGCCCTAGCCGGCAGTGGGGGCCGGCTCCGACTGGCCGGCAGGCTGTTCTGCCGCGTCCGTGGGCGCGGCGCCAGGGTCTTCGCCCTCTGGTGCGGGCAGTGCCAACGCTTCCACAGGCGGTGGCGCCTGGTGCAGGAAAACGCGCAGCACCCGCGCCAGCGTTGCCTTCAGGTCGTGCCTGTGGACCACCATGTCCACCATACCGTGCTCGAACAGGTATTCGGCCCGCTGGAAGCCTTCGGGCAGCTTCTCGCGGATGGTCTGCTCAATTACCCTTGGCCCCGCAAAGCCGATCAGTGCGCCCGGCTCTGCCAGGTGCACATCGCCGAGCATGGCATAGGAGGCTGTCACCCCGCCGGTGGTCGGATTGGTGAGCACCACCACGTAAGGCAGCCCCGCCTCCTTCAAAGCAATGAGCGCTGCCGTGGTACGCGGCATTTGCATGAGGGACAGGATGCCCTCCTGCATGCGCGCCCCGCCCGATGCGGCAAACAGCACGAAGGGCGTCTTTTCCAGAATCGCGTGCTCGACGCCTGTGACGATGGCCTCGCCGGCCGCCATCCCCAAAGAGCCGCCCATGAAGGCAAAGTCCTGGACGGCAACGGTGACGGGAAGCGTCTCGATGGTGCCTGAGGCAAGGACGACGGCATCGTCCCGCCCTGTCTTGGCGCGAGCATCACGCAGACGGTCCTGATAGCGCCGCTCGTCACGGAATTTCAGCGGATCGAGGGTGACGGCAGGCATCTCTAGGAGCACATGCTCGCCGCCGTCGAAGATGCTTGCCAGCCTGTCGGGCACAGGCATTCTCATGTGGAAGCCCGAGCCAGGCACCACCCAGCCGTTCTGCTCAAGGTCCCTGTGAAACACCATCTCGCCGGTTTCAGGGCACTTTATCCAAAGGTTCTTGGGCGTGTCGCGCTTGGTCCAGAACGAGGAGATTTTCGTGCGGACGACGGAGCTGATCCAGTTCATGCCACGGCCTCCACACGGGCGCCGCGCACCCCATCGGCAAG
>JBCDCF010000722.1:0-2336 GCA_039182345.1 Pseudomonadota bacterium | reverse complement strand
CCCGTTTGGTGGGCATCACCACCCTAAAGCCCCCGGTTGACGGCCAAAAACACAGGAAAACGGCCAAAAAACGGGGCGAGGGCCACTGGCCCGGCCGGGAGTTCTGCGCCGCTGAAGCGCTCCACAAAGGGGCCGTCAAGCACAATCGAGGCGTTCGCAAGGGCCTCCGGTCGAATCGTCAATCGCTCCTGGTCAAGGACCGCAAGGGGCTTTGTCGCGACAACGGCAATGGCGGTCCTGTCAGCCCCTTTACAGGCAAGACCAAACAGGCCCCCTGCCCCGTCGCCAGTTATGGGGATCGCTTGAACATCAATGTTTTGAAGCGCTTGGCTCAGCTCTTGACGAACAGCGAGCCCCTCGAGCAGGACGCGGGCCTTCACGGCCCCGTCGGAAAAGGACCGAATGAGGGTGTCAAGGGAAGACGACAGCGCCCGCTCGCACAGCTCAGATTCGGCGCAAAAATCCACAGGGCGACGATTGTCAGGGTCCACCATCGCAAAATCCCAGCCGAACGTACCCTGGTAGATGTCGGGTCGCGGCCGGGTCAGCGTCTTCAACAGCGCTTGGGACAGGCCGATCACGGCGCCAGCACGCCAAACGGGCTTCAAAGGCGCCAGAGAATCGGACGAACGGGCCATGGCATCGGCCGCTTCAAGGACGCGCGCCTCATAGGCAGGGTCGATATCGATCCAACTGGTCTCTTCCTTGGCCTCGCGCACGCCTTTGAGGGCAGCGTCGCAAAAGCGCTCCACAAAGGCAGGGTCATCGTCAAGGGGCCGTGCGGCAAACAGCATTTGCCCAAGACCCCAGCGCAAACCCTCAGGAACATCGCCTGGCAGAGACGGCCACACCGTGGACCAAAGTGCGGCAGCGGCAGGATCGCTGAGGGCATAAAGGCGCGCCCGCGCATCCTCGCCGCGCTTGGTATCGTGGGTTTGTGTGGCGGCAAGCCCGTCGGTGTTTGCCACCTTCAAAAGGCGGTCGGGGCCAAGATCGGGGTCAAGTTCGCCGCCCACTTCGGCAAGGCCGATGAGCCTGCGATGGCGGTAGAACACGGTGTCTTCCACCGCCTTTGCCATCAAAGGTCCTGTCATCTGCTGCACGCGGGTGATGAAATCGCGCCAACGCTGATCTTCGCGCGGCGACACGATGAGGTGAGCAAGATCTCCCACCACAGGTGCTCGGCCCTCGTGTGTCTCGCGGGCATTGGCGAGCGCCTCTTGCCAAACGGCGCGATCGTCCTTTGCAACAGCGCCATCGATGTAGCTGCGATAAACGCGGGCGGCACACAGGAGCGCCACCAGACCGTCACGGACGGTGGCCTTGCCGTGGTCGCGCAAGGAGAGATCCTCGGCGAAGAGGGCCAGCGCTGCCTCAGTCAACGCCTCCAACTCGCCGGCAAGGTTGACGCGGGCAATCTCCTCCTTGGCCGCGGCGATCAGGCGTTCCGGGTCATCCTCGGCAAGGGTGCTGTAGGCGGCTTTGAGGTCGCGGAGACCTTTTGGGTGGGTGAAAAGGGCCGCCATGGCCGCCATGAACTCATAGCCCGTGGTGCCGACCACAGGCCAAGGCCGCAACGCCTCCTCCCCTTCCAGGATCTTTTCCACCAGGATCGGGACGCCTGAGACCTCTGACAGGCGCTCAAGGTAAGCCTTGGGGTCGGCAAGGCCGTCCACATGGTCCACCCGCAAGGCATGGACGTGGCCGTCTCTTATCAGGTCGAGGGTCAGGCGGTGAACGTCGTCGAAAACCGCCTCCTCCTCCACCCGCACGCCCACAAGGCCGGTGATTTCAAAGAAGCGCCTGTAGGTGAGGCCGTCGCGACCGAGGCGCCAATGGGTCAGGCGGTAGTGCTGGGCTTCGTGGCAGCGGTGGGGGTCGTCGATCCCTTCCGTCCCTGGCCGCAGCGGCAGATCGTGCCCAGGAACCCTGAGGACCGGGCCCCACACGGGATGGTCGGCGCGGGTGATGTCGCCGTCCGCCAGCGCCTCGCCATAGGGTTTGCCGAGCACGGGGATGACAAGCCTTGGCGCCGACCAATCAATGTCGAAATGGTGGGCGTAGGGCGAGAATGCGCCGTTCTTCAAAACATCACGCCACCATCCGTTTTGGGACGAGGCGGCCATGTGGTTGGGCACGATGTCGAGAAGAAGTTTTAGGCCATGGGCTTTCGCCGCCGCGCAGAAACGCAGGAATCCGGCCATACCGCCCAACGTGGGATCGATGACGTTGTGGTCGGTCACGTCATAGCCGTGGGTGGATCCCTCGGTGGCTGCGAAGATGGGCGACAGGTAGACGTGGGTGATGTTGGCGCGCGTCAGGTGCGCAAGCGCTTG
>JBCDCF010000721.1:0-2336 GCA_039182345.1 Pseudomonadota bacterium | reverse complement strand
CTCCGACCACGCCACCATCCCTGTCATCAACGGGCTGACGCGGCAGGGCCACCCGTGCCAGATCATTGCCGACATCGTGACCATCGAGGAGCGGCTCGGCCCCATCGGCGAGCGCACCGTCGCTTGGGTGGGGGACGGCAACAACGTGGCTGCGACGTTTGCCGATGCGGCCATTCACCTGGGGTTTCGCCTAAAGGTCGCGACGCCGTCCGCCCTTGCCCTTGACCCTGACAGGGTGGCCGCAGCGCGCAATCGCGGCGCCCACATCGACGTGATGACGGACCCGCGGGAGGCCGTGTCGGGCGCCGACGTCATCGTCACCGATGCCTGGGCGTCCATGGGCGATGCAGACGTGCAGCGCCGTCACACCCTTTTGACCCCTTACAGGGTCGACGATCGCCTGTTGGACGGGGCCCATGAAAACGCCATCTTCCTACATTGTCTCCCCGCCCACCGCGGGGAGGAGGTGACCGACGCGGTGATGGATGGTCCGCGCTCGGCCGTCTTCGATGAGGCAGAAAACCGCGTCCATGCACAGAAAGCGATCTTGGCCTGGTGTCTGAAGGTGCTGAACTGACCGAAAGGGACGATCTCGTCCTCCCCTTTTCCGTTGAGGCGCTGGACGTGCGCGGGCGTGTGGCCCGCATGGGGCCGGCGCTGGACAGCATCTTGCGCCGGCATGACTACCCGCCCGCCGTCTCGCGCCTCCTGGGCGAGGCGGTGCTGTTGAATGTGCTGGTGGCAACCGCCCTCAAGCTCGACGGCCGCGTGGTCCTGCAAATGCAAAGCGATGGTCCTGTCTCTTTGCTGGTGACGGATTTTTCGACGCCCGAGGCCCTGCGCGGCTATGCACGGTTTGATGCCGAGGCCATTGCCGCCCTGCCTGAACGCTTCACCTTGAAGGACCTGACCGGCAAAGGGTCGATGGCCCTCACCATCGATCCGCGGGCGACCGTGCGGCGCTATCAAGGCATCGTCCCCATGGACGGGGACAGCCTTGAAGAGGTGGCCCAGGCCTACTTCGCCCAGTCCGAGCAAATCCCCACGTTGGTGCGCCTTGCCGTTGCCGAGACGGTGGAGCGTCGGCCTGGCGAGGAGCCGCGTCGGATCTGGCGCGGCGGCGGCGTGACCGTTCAGTTCCTGCCGGAGGCGGCGGACCGCATCGTTGTGCGCGACCTTGACCCTGGCGACGCGCCCGAAGGGGCCTTCCGCGACGAACGGGACGATGACGATGCCTGGGTGGAGGCGCGCGCCCGCGCCCAAAGCGCGCAGGACCATGAGCTTGTGGACCCTGCCATCAGCGCTGAGCGGCTGTTGTTACGCCTTTTTCATCAAAGGGATGTGAGGGTCTACGATGCGTTCAGCTTGAGTGCAGACTGCCACTGCTCTCATGAGCGCATTAAGGCTATGCTCGAGCAGTTTGGGGCGGACGATCGCACCACCATGATCGAAGACGGTGTGATCAAGGTGACCTGCGAGTTCTGCAACACCCGCTACCGGTTCGACCCGATGTCGCTCGAGCCGATTGGCGAACCCCACTGAGCTGGCGCCCCATGCTGCGGCATTTCAGGGGCTCACGCCGGCTCGGTGACTTGCGTTGGCAGGGGCGGCCCCCTGTTTGAGTAGGCGAACCCAGTTGAGGACGTCACGATGCTGAAAGTTCTGCGTGTTCTGGTTCAAGGCATCCTGCCCGCCGCCGTCCTCTTCGGCGCGTATGTGGCCACGCAGAAACTGATTGAAGACGACGGATCCTCCCTCGCCGGCACAAAGGATCGGCCAGAGGTGGAGTTTGCCATCATGGCCCATGACGTGACGGTGGAGGACAACCGCGCCGTCCTGCGCGCCTTCGGTGAGGTGGTGGCGGCCGACAGCGCCGACTTGCGCGTTGCCTCCCCAGGCGAGGTGATCGACATTCACCCTAACCTTGTGGTGGGCAAGATCGTAGAGGAGGGGGCGCCCCTCGTCACCATCGATCCGTTCTCCTACGAAGGCGCACTGCGCGAGGCACGAGCCAAGCTTGCCGAAACCCGTGCCCGCAGGGCCGAGGTGGCGGCCCGCATTTCTATGGAGCAGACCGCCATTGAGCGAGCGACCGAGCAGCTCACCCTCGCCGAACGTGATCTTGAACGGGCGAAGACGCTTCTGGACCGTGGCGCCTTGCCGGCAAAGGCGGTGGACGACCGCACCATGCAGGTCTCCCAGCGCCGGCTGACCGCAGAACAGCGCCAATACACCCTTGAGGCCGAGAGGGCGCGCCTGTCGCAGATGGATGCTGCCGTCCAGCAGCTTGAGTGGCAGGTGGAGCGGGCCGGCCGCGCCCTTGAGGAGACGGTCCT
>JBCDCF010000720.1:0-2338 GCA_039182345.1 Pseudomonadota bacterium | reverse complement strand
GGGGGATCGGCACCAAGCTCCTTACCGCCATCGAAGCGCACGGGCGCCATGCGGGCGCCCATGTGTTCGTGGCCGGAATCAGTGGGGCCAATCCCGCAGCGCTGGGGTTCTTCGGCGCGCGCGGGTTCGTGGAGGCGGGGCGATTGGCTGAGACGGGGTACAAGGGTGGGCGGTATTTGGACCTTGTCCTCATGCAGAAGACTCTCTCAGCGTCCTGATGGTTGGCGCGGTCGTTGTGGGCCGTGCAAAGCCTCTCCCGCCTATGGTCAATTGTCCCGCGGAGCGAGGCGTTTGTGCCCACTTTGCTCGGCAGTCGCGGGCTTAGCGTTGGGTGAGTTTGAGTTCGATGCGGCGGTTGCGCTCGTAGGCTTCGGTGTTTTCCTCGTCGACAATGGGTTGGAACTCGCCGAAGCCTGCGGCAACCAGGCGTTCAGGCGGAACGCCGGCGTCGATCAGGAACTTGACCACCGAGATGGCACGGGCGGCGGACAGGTCCCAGTTGGAGCGGAAGCGGCCGCGGGTGATGGGGCGACTGTCGGTGTGCCCATCCACCCGCAACACCCAGTCGATATCGTCGGGGATTTCGCCGTCGAGGGTGATCAACTGCTCTGCGAGCTTGGCAAGCTCCGCCTGGCCCTGTGCGTTGAGGGAATCGGAGCCTGACGGAAACAAGACCTCCGATTGGAAGACAAATCTATCGCCCACCACCTCAACCCCTGCCCGTTCAGCAAGGATGTCGCGCAGGCGGCCAAAGAAGTCGGACCGGAAGCGGTTCAGGATCTGAACGCGCTGGGCAAGGGCCACATTGAGGCGCCTTCCCAGATCGGCAAGGCGCGTCTGACTTTCCCTGTCGCGAGATTCTGAGGCCTCCAGAGCATCCTCAAGGGTTGCCATCTGTCGGCGAAGCGCACGCAGCTGCTGGTTCAACAGCGAGACACGCGACAGTGCATCGGCGCCCAGCGCTTGCTCGGCCTCAAGCTGCTCGCGCAGCGTGCGCACTTCATCGCCCACCTCGTCGGAGCTTTCCCTCTGGCCTGCCAGAAGGCCCTGGAGTTCGCTTCGCTGCTCCACAAGCGCGTCGAGGTTGGCCGACAACGCGATCACCTCGTCCGCCTGCTCTGACTTTGAGGCCCGCTCAAGCGCCAACAGCTCGGACAGTTCGGCAATCTGTGCGTTGAGGCGTGAGAGCGCAGTCTCCCTCCCCGTCAGCTCCTGGCTGAGGAAGAACTGGGCGAGCATGAACAGCGATAGAAGGAAGATGATGACAAGGAGGAGCGTTGCCATCGCATCCACGAAGCCTGGCCAGTAATCGGCTCGGGCCTCCCTGCGGCGTGAGGCAAGGCGCATCGCTCAGCCTCCCTCGCTGGGGCGCACCCTAGGCACGCTCGTCCTGCTCAAGGGCGCTGTTGAGGCGCACAAGAAGCTCCTCGATACGCTCGTTCTGCGCCCCTTGCGCCTCCGCCCAGTCGCGCATGATCTTCTGCTCGCGCCGCACGGTCTTGATGTAGCCGTGGATGCCTTCGGCAAGGCTTGCCATGATCTGCGCGGTCTGACGGTCATCAACGCTCTTGCCGCCGCCCCCCTTGGCGACAATGGCCGTCAGCCTCTCCACAGCCTCCTGAAGCTCAACAGTCGCCTGGGCGGCCCCTGCCACCTCAAGATCATCGACAATGTCGGTGAGGGTGGAGAGCCAGTCCTCAAGCTCTGTGTAGAAGCGGTTCTGGGCCTGGCCTGCCTGAAGGTCGAGGAAACCGACGATCAGCGAGCCCGTGAGGCCGAAGAGCGATGAGGAGAACGCCGTCCCCATCCCCACCAAAGGCGCTTCGAGCCCTGCCTTCAGCTCCTGGAAGATGACGGCCGAATCGCCTGACGAGACGTCGAGGGACTGGATGGTGGCGCCGACGGAGCTGACGGTCTGAAGGAGGCCGTAGAAGGTGCCGAGGAGGCCGAGGAACACCAGAAGCCCGATGAGGTAGCGCAAGATGTCGCGGCTCTCGTCAAGCCGTGTGCCTATGGTGTCGAGGATGGAGCGCATGGTGACGGCGCTCATCACCGTCTCGTCCACGCCATCGCGCAGCAATGTGGCCATGGGCGCCAGCAGGACAGGCTGGCGACGCTGTGTGGGCGCCCCTGTGCGGAAACGGTTGACCCAGCCGATCTCGCGAAAAAGCCGCACCACCTGCACGATGGAAAGGCCAATTCCCAACACCCCGACGGCAATGATGAGGCCGTTCAGGATCGGGTTTGCCATAAAGGCGCCGATGATGGTGTCGATCTGTATGAACAGAAGGAACGCCACCAGTATGACGAACAGCACCATCCGCCACAGGTACACCTG
>JBCDCF010000719.1:0-2342 GCA_039182345.1 Pseudomonadota bacterium | reverse complement strand
GTCCCAAAACGCGGTGGTGTGGCTGCCTTTGTACCACTGGGGCACCCAGTAGAAGCCGCTGCGCAGCACCCTGTCGAGGGCGCGGGCGGCGGTCACCATCTCCTCGCGGGTTTTGGCCTGGATGAGGGTATCGGTGAGCGCGTCCACCACAGGGTCTTTGATGCCCGACAGATTGCGCGAGCCTTCAACGTCGGCGCGGGCGGATGTCCAGAACTCGCGGATGACCTCGCCTGGGGTGAGGGAGAGGGAGAAGCGGCGCGTCACCACATCATAGTCGAAGGATTTGAGGCGACTTTCGAACTGTGCCGCATCCACCATCCTGAGCTGCGGCTCGATGCCGAGAAGGCGCAGGCGCGACGCGAACGGCTGCAGCACCCGCTCCGACCGCGGCTGGCGGTAGAGGAACTCAATGGTGAAGGGCTGACCGTTGGCATTGACCAGTTTGCCCCCCTGGCGCGACCAGCCCGCGTCAGCGAACAGGCGGTTCGCTTCGCGCAAAGGTGTCCTGTCGCGGCCTGTGCCGTCGGTGACGGGCGGCGTCCAGGCAGGACCGAAGACGGAGGCGGGCACCTTGTCGCGGAAGGGCTCTAAAAGGGCGAGTTCTTCGGATGAGGGCTCGCCCGTCGCCATCATGTCGGAATTGACGAAGAAGGACGGGGTGCGCGTGTAGGCGCCATAAAAGACGTTGGCGTTGGTCCACTCAAAGTCGAAGGCGTAGTTCAGCGCCTCGCGCACGCGCGGGTCGGCGAACTTCTCCCGCCGGGTGTTCATGAACCAGCCTTGTGCGCCTGCCGGCCGCTCGTCGGGGAAGACGTGCTTCTTGATGCGGCCGTCCTGAACGGCAGGGAAGTCGTATTCCGTCGCCCAGGTCTTAGAGGTGAACTCCTCGCGGAAGGTGACGTCGCCCTTCTTGAAGGCCTCGAAGCTGATGGTGTGCTCGCGGTAAAACTCCATCCGCAGACGGTCGAAGTTGTTGTGGCCGCGCTGGGTGGGAAGGTCGGCGGCCCAATAGTCCGGCAGGCGGCGGTAGGATACGTAGCGGCCAGGGGCGTGGTCGCCGACGGTGTAAGGACCTGACCCCACAGGGATATCGAGCGTTGCCTGGGTGAAGTCGTTGGCGGTGTAGTAGGCCTTCGACAGGATGGGCATCAGCGCTGTGACAAGGGGAGGCAGGCGGTTCGATGTGCCGTCCTTGAAGGTGATGACGGCTGTCTCCTTGTCGGCGGCCTCCACGCTTTCGATCCCTGCCAGGATGTTGCGCAGGATGGGGTGGCTTTTCTCCAGTAGCAGCTCGGCGGAGAAGGCCACGTCCTCGGCGGTCAAAGGGCTGCCGTCGGAAAAGCGCGCCTTGGGGTTGATGGTGAAGGCGTAGCGCCTGCCCTCCACCTCCACCCATTCGGCGATGAGGGGGTAGACCGCGTCTGGCTCGTCAAGCGCGCGGGTCATCAACGTGCCGTGGCACATCTCCATCAGCGGCGGCGCATCGCCCCGCAGGATGTAGGTGTTGAAGGTGTTGAAGGTGATGGGGTTCTGGTTGAACGCCCAGGTGGAGGCAGTGAGTCGGATCTCTCCTCCTTTGGGCGCGTCGGGGTTCACATAGTCGAAGTGGGTGAAGCCCACAGGGTATTTGGGCTTGTCGAAGACGAGGAGCGCGTGGGTGCGCGTATCGGCCTCGGCCACATCCGTCGTCAGCGTTGTGGCCCGCAGCGGGGTGGCCCAAAGGGTGGCGGCGGCGCCCGACAGCGCCAGCATGGTGCGGCGGGTGAGGGCGCTCACGAGGGCGACCCCACCTTAGAAGCCTTGTCCTCATCCCACCACCAGATGGTGGGGAAGCCGTGGGTGTAGGGCGGAATGTTGTCGGGGTGGCCGAACCTGTCCCACCGGGCGGTGCGCAGCGTGTTGCTGTAGTATTGCGGTACCATGAAGTGGTTGTGCAAAAGCACACGGTCCAAGGCCTTGGTGGCGGCGACCAGGTCTTCGCGGTCCTCCGCAAGGATGATCTTTTGGATCAGCGCATCAACGGCAGGGTCCTGGATGCCCATATAGTTTTGCGATGAGGGGCGGTCGGCAGCTTCAGAGCCCCAATACTCAAGCTGCTCATTGCCTGGCGACAGCGATTGGCCGAACACCAACACCGTCATCTCAAAATCGCGGTTGCGGAGGCGATTGATATACTGGGAGGTGTCGATGATGCGCAGCGTCATGTCGACGCCGATGCGCGCAAGGCTCTGCTGGTAGGGAAGGGCGACGCGCTCCAGGGTGGGCGAATTGTCCACCAGCTCGATGGTGAAGGGCGCGCCTGTCTCAGCGTTCACCATCTTGCCGTTGCGGATCTCGTAGCC
>JBCDCF010000718.1:0-2343 GCA_039182345.1 Pseudomonadota bacterium | reverse complement strand
CCCCACACCAGCGCAGGGTCAGGGGAGCCGCCGATGGTCCTGGTGCACGGTTTCGGCGGAGACCAGTTGGCCTGGGCCATGCTCATGCCGGAGTTGGCGAAGCTGCGCCGGACCGTTACCCTCGACCTTCCAGGCCATGGGCAGGCTGTGGCGTGGCCAGGCCCCCACAAACCCTCAAGCATGGCAAACGCCGTCCTTCAGACCATCGACGCGTTGGGCGCAGAGCGGGCCGTTCTGGTGGGCCATTCCATGGGCGGCGCGGTGGCATCGCTTGCAGCCTTGAAGCGGCCTGAGGCGGTGGAGCGGCTGGTCCTCATCTCCCCCGGCGGCTTCGGCCCCAAGATCAACGCGCGCCTCCTGCGCCGCTTCGCCTTAATGCGCGATGAGGCTGAGATCGCGCTCGTGCTGGAGGCGTTCTTTGGCCCCAACTCGCCCGTTCCGCCGGAACTGCCGCAGCTGATTGCCGAGCTGCGGGCTGACGACGCTCTGGCGCAATCCCTTGCCGCCATTGTCGACACGCTGCTTGATGGTCACGGGCAGGGCGTTCTGCCCGTGACCGATCTTGCTGCGCTGCCCGTGCCCATCACCCTCATCTGGGGCGAGGCGGACGGGGTGGTCCCTGTGGCGCAGGCCCATGCGGCGCCGGCCACCATCGCCACACACATCCTGCCCGATGTGGGCCACCTGCCGCACGTGGAGGCGGCCGACACCGTGGTGCGCATCATCTCAGAGGCGGTGGCAAGGCGCGCGTGACGGAAATGTCGCATTCGGGCACGGAGCCTTGAATGCAATCTGTGCGCACTTGATGCGCCGTGACGTTTTGTTAGCGTGGCGCCGCACCGATCCGAGGCGGCCCGTCATGACCCTTTTGCTCCTCGCGCACGAGCGTCAGAGACCGTCCGTGCCCCTCCACGCTGGTGCGGGGCGCCGGCCGTGAAGCTCGTCGCCGGCAATTCCAACAGGGCGCTCGCCGACGCCATCTCGTCCTACCTCGACCTGCCGATGACGCTGTGTACGGTGCGCCGCTTTGCCGACCAGGAGGTGTTCGTCGAGGTGCGCGAGAATGTGCGCGGGGCGGACATGTTCGTCATCCAGTCCACCAGCTACCCCGCCAACGACAATCTGATGGAGCTGTTGATCATCATCGATGCGCTGCTGCGGGCTTCGGCACGGCGCATCACAGCAGTGATCCCTTACTTCGGCTACGCCAGGCAGGATCGGAAAATGGGCGGGCGCACCCCCATCTCCGCCAAGCTGGTGGCCAACATGATCACGCGGGCCGGCGCCGACAGGGTTTTGACGCTCGACCTTCACGCAGGCCAGATCCAGGGCTTCTTCGACATTCCCACCGATAACCTTTATGTGGCGCCCGTCATGTCGCGGGACATCAAGGAGCGTTACGCGCTGGACAAGCTGGTGGTGGTCTCTCCCGATGTTGGCGGCGTGGTGCGCGCCCGCGACCTCGCCAAGCGCATCGACGCGCCCCTTGCCATCGTGGACAAGCGGCGCGAGCGGCCTGGCGAATCGGAGGTGATGAACATCATCGGCAACGTGGACGGCCGCGACTGCCTGTTGTTCGACGACATTGTGGATTCAGGCGGCACCTTGTGCAACGCGGCAGAAGCGCTGTTGAACCAGGGGGCCAACAGGGTGTCGGCTTACATCACCCACGGCGTGTTGTCCGGTGGGGCGGTGGCAAGGATCGAGGCCTCCAAGCTGGACGAGTTGGTGATTTCCGATTCCATCGAACCCACCAAGGACGTTCTGGCGGCGCAAAAGGTGCGCACGGTGTCCATCGCGCCTCTGATCGGCGAGGCGATTTCTCGCACGGCGCTGGAGAAGTCCGTTTCGAGCCTGTTTGACTGACCCTGGCTTGCGCCGCACTGGCCGGCGATCCCCTTATGGCTGAATTATGTTTGGCCTTCAGGCGGGCGAGCGTGTATCACCAATCCCTGGGCAATGGTCCCATTTGATGGCGCACTGTTGGCAAAGCGCCGGCGCTTTGGTGCCTCACGGTGTGGTGCAAGGTTCGGCCGGGCGTGACGGCGGTGCGCGCAAGAGCGGCGTACGGAAAATCGGCGCACAACGTGGCGCAAAGGCGGCGGATCGCGGTCTGACATGAGCTTTTACATCACCGCAACAACATTGGATCTGGCGTGCCGCGGCGCGGGCCTGACGCTGAATTTTGACGACGCAAAGGAGTTTGCCGGCCACTTCGACCACGGCGTGGAAGGCGGCGTGCCCGATGGAACCGGTGACGGCGCAATCCACCTTTTTGCCGACCCCCAAAGGCTTGCCGCGTTCGCAAGGTCGGGCGCTGCCCCTGTGGGGTTGATGCTTTTG
>JBCDCF010000717.1:0-2351 GCA_039182345.1 Pseudomonadota bacterium | reverse complement strand
CGGCACCGTCATCGACCCTTTGTCACCGCGCGGGATCGAGGCCCTGATTGATGCCATGGCCGCACACCCCTTGGTGGCGCCCACCCATTTCGGCACCGACGAGAGGCGCCAAACGCCTCTCGATGCAAACGGTCTTCGCGACACAGTGGCCGGCTTGGGCAGCAACGATTTTCTGCTTGCCATGAAGCGCGGGTCGCCGCCGCGCCTGGACGGCCACATCGACGCCATGGCCGGGCGTCGGACGCCGGCGGGCCTCAGCCACGTCAAACTGCGGTGGAGCCGATTGGCACAGGCGCACCGCGCTGAGGTCTTTGCGTTCGGCACACACCTTGCCGAAGCGCTGGAAGCCCAGTTCGCGCTGATCCACCCCATGTGGGACCTTGGTGACACGAGCCAGGCCTACAGCGCCGCCGGGATTGTTGTGTTTGATGAACTTCAAAGGTTCGGTCCGCCAGGGGTCGCCGCTGTGACCGTCCTTGGCCCCCATCTGGTGGCCCTGTTTGGCCGGGAGCGGCTCCTCGACATCGGCGTTCCTGTTCGCCCGACCCCTTGGGGCGGCATCACACTGTCTTTGGTGGACAACCCGGCAGCCGCCGACTTCGACGCGCTCCAAGCCGCCCAGTCGACGGTGATGGAGGCTTTGGCGCCCGCTGAGGTGTTTGCCACCATCGACGTCTTCGACCAGACCGCCGGGCCTAACTGGGTGCCGATCCCCCAGGAGGCATGCGGCTAGCTTAGGTTCTTTGTCGCCGACCCATCGGCGCTGGGCCTGTGTGCGATTGACGCAACGCAAAGGCGAAAAGGGCGAGATATGCCACTATCTCGCCTTATGTTCACCATAAGTTGCATTTCTCACATGAGTACCCCCCTATGCCATTGCCCCAGTCGACCCTCTCCACCGACGAGTTCCTTGAGCTTGAGCACGACCGGTCCGCCATCGACGCCTTCGTGGGCAAGGAGAATGCACGCTCTGCCTCACGGCTGGAAGACAAGGCGTTTCGGGCTGATAGGACCGCCATCCGGTCCATCCTTGAGGACACCGACAAGCTGATCCAGACCGCCCAGCGCGGCAAATGGCTTTACAGTTTCGAGCGCACGCGCACCCAGCCGCGCGGTGTGTGGCGGCGCATTCGCGCCAACGGGCGCCCTGCCTCAGAGGGGCCTTGGGAGAGCGTGTTCGACCTCGACGCCTTTTGTGCGCGCGAGGAGAGGGTCTGGCATTGGCGCGGCGCCGTCACGGCCCCGTTCGACCCGGACCGTGTGATGATTGCGCTGTCGGACGGTGGGTCTGACCGCTGGCGCTTCATCGAGTTCGATTGTGAGGCGAAGGCCTTCGTGGCCGACGGGTTCGACCTTCCTGCACAAAAGGCGAATGTGTGTTGGCTCGGCCCCGACGAACTTCTCGTGTGTGCCTCCCAAGATGGCGGGGCAACACGGGCCGGTTGGCCGCGGGTGGCCAAACGCTTGGTGCGGGGCGCATCCCTTGCCGATGCCCCTGTGGTGTTTGAGGGCAACCATACCGACGTTGGCCTCTGGGCGCAGGCCTTCATCCGCGGTGTGGACACGCCTTTGATGGTGATCCGCCAGGTGATCGACCTTGGCAAAATGGCGCTGACATGCCTGACCGACGATGGTGTGCGCTGGCAGGCGGACACGCCGCTCGATGCATATGTGACGTTCTCAAAAAGCCACTACGCCTACCACCCGCGCGAGGAGGCCGATCCCCTGTGCGGTGCGCTGGTCTTGTGCAGCCACGAGGCAACGCGGGCGGGCCGGCCCGAGCATCGTGTGGTCTTCCGTCCGTCCGAGCGCAAGGTGCTCGACTGGCGCGGCGTGAAGCTCCTGGGCGACTGGTTGATCTTCACCGTTGAGGACAACCTCGTCCCGTCCCTTTACGTTCTATCCCTTCATGATGAGACCGCTGAGCCTGAGGCTCTTGCCCTGCCTGAGGCCGGTGACATGGTCGCTGTGGTTCAGCGCCATGCCGAACCCCAGGCGGGTGATGATTCCCTGCAGCTTTACACCCAAGGCTTGCTGCGCCCGCCTGCCGTTTATTGGTTTGATTTGGACGGCGGCCCCGCCGGCGTTCGCTTTGCGTTGATGGGGCGAGAGCCTGACAGGTTCCGTGCCGACTGCGCCCACGCCAGACTGTTAACCGCAACCTCCGACGATGGCACCAAGGTGCCTTACCGCCTGGTGCTTCCCAAGGACGCTGCCCCAGGCGATTGCCCTGTTCTGATGTACGCCTATGGGGGCTTCGGCACGTCGGTGGTGCCAGGATATCTGGGGCTTTGGGGCAAGCTTTGGGTGGAGCGGGGCGGGGCTTATGTGCTGGCCCACATTCGCGGCGG
>JBCDCF010000716.1:0-2360 GCA_039182345.1 Pseudomonadota bacterium | reverse complement strand
TGTGGATCCTCGGCGTCATCATCCTCATCTTGATGATGGCGACGGCCTTCATGGGCTACGTGCTGCCCTGGGGCCAGATGTCCTTCTGGGGCGCCACGGTGATCACCAACCTGTTCTCCGCCATTCCCCTCGTCGGCCCCTCCATCGTGGAGTGGTTGTGGGGCGGCTTCGCGGTGGACAATGCCACCCTCAACAGGTTCTTTGCGCTGCACTATCTTCTGCCGTTCATGATTGCGGGGGTGGTGATCCTCCACATTTGGGCACTGCACGTTGTGGGCAACAACAACCCCGCCGGCGTGTCGGTAAAGTCCAACAAGGACACTGTGCCCTTCCACCCCTACATCACCATGAAGGATGTGTTCGCCCTCGTGGTGTTCATGCTCCTTTACGCCTACTTCGTGTTCTACATCCCCAACTATCTGGGGCATGCGGACAACTACATCGAAGCCAACCCGCTCGTGACGCCGGCGCACATCGTGCCTGAGTGGTATCTGTTGCCGTTCTACGCGATCCTGCGCGCCGTGCCCGACAAGCTGGGCGGCGTGATCTTGATGTTCGGTTCGCTGTTCGTCCTGTTCATCGTGCCGTGGCTCGACACCTCCAAGGTCCGCTCGGCGCGTTATCGCCCCCTCTATAAGATCGCGTTTTGGCTGTTCGTGATTTCGTGCATCATCCTTGGGTGGCTGGGTGCACAGCCTGCTGAGGGGATCTACGTGATCCTGGCGCGGATCTTCACCCTCTACTATTTCGCCTTCTTCCTGGTGATCATGCCTGTGCTGGGCCTCATCGAAAAACCCAAACGCGTGCCCAACTCCATCGCCGAATCGGTGCTTCCCATGGATCAGTGGAGCGAGGAGGAGGCGAAGGAGGCAGCCTGGGTCTGGGGCGGCAATCGCCCTGCGGAAAAGCGTCTGCCGCGGGTTGACGACGGCCCCGGTGGCGGCGGAGCACAACCTGGCTCAGCCACCGCAGCGCCCAAGAAGGATTGAGGCCCGCCATGAACGGTATCTTCCAAACCCTCGGCGCTGCCTTTGCGCAGCGCCCGGTCCGGCCGGCCCTTGCCCTTCTTGCGGCCCTTGCCGTTGTTCCAGCCCACGCCGCAGGCAAGGCAGGGGCAGAGATTGAAAAGCAGGACTGGTCCTTCGCCGGCATTTTCGGCCAGTACGACCAGGCCCAACTCCAACGCGGGCTTCAGGTCTACCGCGAGGCCTGCGGCATCTGCCACTCCATGGAGATGGTGGCGTTCCGCACGTTGACCGCCGAAACAGGCCCCAACCTGCCTGAAGACACGGTCAAGGCCATTGCCGCCCAGTACACCATCACCGACATCTCCAACGAGACCGGCCAGCCTTTCCAACGCCCTGCCGTTCTGACCGACAACTTCCCGCCGCCCTATGCCAACGAAATCCAGGCCGCGGCGGCTTTCGGCGGCGCCTATCCCCCGGACTTTTCGCTGATCGCCAAGGCGCGGGCTGCCCACCGTGGCTTCCCTGGCTTTGTGATCGACATTTTCGACAACTATGCCGAAAACGGGCCGGACTACATTTATGCGCTGATGCTGGCCTACCAGGACCCGCCCGAGGGCGAAGAGGCGGTCCCGTCCAAGTGGTACAACCCTGTCTTCATGGCAGGGCCTTGGATTTCCATGCCGCCGCCCCTGCGCGACGGTCAGATCAAGTACCAGGACGGCTCGCCTGAAACGGCTGAACAGTACGCAGCCGACGTCAGCGCCTTCCTCATGTGGGCCGCCGAGCCCAAGCTTGAGGAGCGCAAAGAGCTCGGCTTCCGCGTGATGCTGTTCCTGGCGGTCTTCGCCGTCCTTCTCTACCTCACCAAGCGCAAAATCTGGCGCAACGTGAAACACTGACCGCCGATCACCCGATCGGACGCGACCACAAGGGCGGGCCTAATGGCTCGCCCTTTTTTGATAGTCGCCTCCGCACGGCACGCCCGCACAGCGCCGCCTGTCCCGCCGACAAGCCCACCGCCGCCTCCTTGCAAATGCCTCGCCGTGCGTCCCTTCGCCGATGACGAATGGCATCCATCGCACCGCCCGCCGCGATGTCATAAGGACCCGCAAGCCGACATGCGGGCCTGCGACCAGCCCCTGGGGTTGGGGCACGCGAGCCGGCAGAAGCATCCTTGCCGCCACGCAACACTAACGCTCAACATGAATGAGCCGTGCGATGCGTGCACGTCCCCTGGCGAACCCCCATCTTGCCGGCCACGGTCACACCGCGGTGCGCCATCTTCCCGTGCAGACACGCGCGCCAATCGCCCACCGAACCGCCCGGCACACAGTGCACTATCGCTGGACCCGTCGCACAGGCATGCACCCCTGCCGTGCAAATCGTCGGGTG
>JBCDCF010000715.1:0-2369 GCA_039182345.1 Pseudomonadota bacterium | reverse complement strand
TGTGCGCGTTCGCAGGGGCGTTCTGGCCGCTGATGATGCCTGTCATCATCGTGGGCGGCATCTGGAGCGGGATCTTTACGCCGACCGAAGCAGGCGCCTGCGCTGTGCTCTATGCGCTGGTGCTTGGCCTTGCCTACCGCACGCTCAAGGTCTCCGACATTGTGTCGACCCTTTATGAGAGCGCCCTTGGTGCGGCGAACATCTTGTTCATCATCGCAGCGTCCGCGGTCATTGCGTGGCTTTTGACCATGGAGCAGGTGCCTTTGCACCTTGCGGCTGCCATCCTCGACATGTCGCCGGACCCTTACGTCTTCCTCCTCATCCTCAATGTCTTGTTGCTGGTGCTCGGCTGCTTCATGGCGGCGGCGCCCGTCATCATCATGGTGACGCCGATCATCTTGCCGGCGACGACGGCGATGGGGCTCGACCCCATCCATGTGGGGGTGGTGATGGTCCTGAACCTCATGATCGGCCTCATCACGCCGCCTGTAGGGCTGTGCCTGTTCGCGGTGGCGGAGGTGGCGCAGATTTCCCCCGTGCGGCTCATGAAGGCGTTGCTGCCGTTCTTCGTGCCGCTCTTTGCGTCTTTGATTGCCATCACCCTCATGCCGGGGATCGTCCTCTTCGTCCCGCGGCTTTTCGGATTCACGAACTAAAAGGCGGCACCATGGCCGAGTATCAGATCGCAGTCTTCCCTGGGGACGGCATCGGCGTTGAGGTGATGGACTGCGCGGCAGCGGTGCTGGAGGCGGCGCAAAAGCGGTTCGGCTTTGCCCTTTCGGCCAAGCGGTGGGACGGCGGGGCGGCCTACTATCGCGACACGGGCCGCGACCTTGAAGACGGGGCGTTCGCGGCGGCCCGCGCGGCCGATGCCATCCTCTTTGGCGCCATGGGACTGCCTGAAGTGCGCCTTCCCGACGGAACCGAGGTGGCCCCCCACCTAGAGATGCGCCGCGCCTTCCGCCTGTTTGCCGGCGTGCGGCCTGCCCGCAAGTACCCCCACACACCCGCCCTTCTCGCCGACAAGAGGGGGGAGGACGTGGACCTCATCGTCCTGCGGGAATCCACTGAGGGCCTTTTTGCCTCGCGCGGGCACGGCACGGTGGAAGATGGCAAGGTGGCCCGCGATACGCTGGAGATCACCCGCCAGACCAGCGAAGATCTCTTTGACTTTGCCTTTGCCCTTGCCCGCCGCCGCGCCGACAAAGGCCGCGGTCAGCGCAAGGTGACCTGCGTGGATAAATCCAACGTCTTCGTCTCCATGGCCTTCTTCCGGTCTATCTTCGATGAGCGCGCACAAAACAACAAAGATGTGACAGGGATGCACGCCTATGTGGACGCGGCCGCGCTAGACCTTGTGCGCAAGCCCTGGACGTTCGACGTTATGGTCATGGAGAATATGTTCGGCGATATCTTGTCCGATCTTTGCGGTGGCCTTGTGGGCGGCATGGGGATGGCCCCGTGCGCGGAGATCGGCCTTGAGCATGGCCTCTTCCAACCCGCCCACGGGTCCGCGCCCGACATTGCAGGGGAGGGGATTGCCAACCCCACCGCCATGATTGTGTCCACCGCCATGATGCTGGACTGGCTCGGCCAGCGCGCCGGCGATGAACGCCTTGTGGAGGCGGCCGACGCCATCGAAAGCGCCGTCTGGAAGGCCTATGAAGGCCGCACCGTCCTCCCGCGCGAGCTTGGCGGGACGAGTGGTTCTGCCGAGGTCACCCGCGCGGTGGTCGACGCGTTGGGGTGAGATGACCTCGTGTCGGTGACGCGCCCCTCAACGCCAGCCGACAAGAGCCGCAGCTCACGCGCTGAGGAGGCCTACCGCATCCTCAAAGAGTGGATCGAGACCAACCGCTATCAGGCCGGCCACACCGCCCTTGAAGCCGAGCTTGCCGCAGAGCTTGGCATGAGCCGCACCCCCATCCGCGAGGCGCTGGTGCGGTTGGAGCAGGAGGGGCTCGTGCGGGTGCGCCCGCGCCGCGGCATGCAGGTGATCGGCCTGTCGGCAGACGATATGCGCGACATTTATGAGGTGATTGCAGGCGCCGAAGCCGTTGCGGTCCACCTGTTGGCCCGGCGTGACCTGACTGAGGCGGAACGGGCCCAGCTCGAAGGCCCCGTCAGCGCCATGGAAGCTGCGCTGGAGCGTGACGATCTCGACGCGTGGGCGAGCGGCGATGAAGCCTTCCACCAGGCGCTCTTCACCCTTTGCGGCAACGCGCGTGTGGCAAGCGTCGGCCTCGCCAACCTCAAGCGCACCCGCCGCGCGCGCTACGTGACGCTGCATGTGCGCCGCCGTCCGTTCCGCTCCACGGCCGACCACAGGCGCCTTGTGGACCTCATCTTAAAGGGCAAAGCCAAGGAAG
>JBCDCF010000714.1:0-2369 GCA_039182345.1 Pseudomonadota bacterium | reverse complement strand
CGGTTTCACTGTAGGGAAACTTCGCCACGAACTCGTCGTAGACGCCCGTGGGCGTTTCGATGACGGGAGCCTTGCGCAACAGCCTTTGGGCGGCGGTCTTGATGAGGGCGTCGGCGATTTCGCGCACACGCTGCTTCAGCTTGGCCTTGCGGGCCTGCCAGCCTGCCCCGCCGAGACGGTCAAGGGTGATGTCCTCTGAATCGGAGCCGTAGCGGGACAAAAGATCGATGTTCTCCACCGGAAGGTAGAGTTTGTCGTCCTTGTGGTAGGCAATCTCCACGCAGTCGTGGGGGGCGCCCGCGGCCTGCAAGGTCTTGAGGCCCATAAAGCGGCCGATGCCGTGGTCCACGTGGACAACAAGGTCGCCAGCGGCCAGAGAGGCCACCTCAGTCAGGATGTCGGCATCGCGCTTGCGCTTGCGTTTTGCGGTGACGAGGCGGTCACCCAGAACGTCCTGCTCAGCGATGATGGTGTAGTCCGGCACGTCAAAGCCGCTTTCAAGCTCCACCACCGCCAGGGCGGCAACGCCCTTCTTCAGGGCGCCCACATCCGCATAGGAGTCCACGAGCTCGGCCTTGGTGAGGCCGTGATCTTTCAGGACCTGCCCCAGCCGATCGCGCGAGCCTGCCGACCAGGCCGCAATGATGACGCGCCGGTCGGCATCGCGCAGGGCATCGATATGGTCGATCAACGCATTGAAGATGTTGACGTTGCCGGTAGCCCGCTCGGCCGCGAAGGACCGGCCGACGCGCCCCCCTGCAGGAACGGTGTGGACCCCTTTGCGCGCAGGCTCTGCGAAGGGGGAGAGGTTGATCTGCCGGTGGTCACCGAAGATGTCGCCCGGCGTCAGCCCCGTCAGGTAAAGGTCGCTTGTGGGAAGGGCGTTGTAGGGCGGGCCGCTTGCCTGATCGAGCGCGGATTGGCGGGCCGCGTAATGGTCTTCGATTTCCGCAACGCGGGTGGCGACGGCATCCAGCGTCAGATGATCGATGACGATGGTGGCATCGGGCAGATAATCGAACACGCTCACAAGGTCGTCGTGAAAAAGGGGCAGCCAGTGTTCAACGCCTGATGCGCGCACCTTCTCGCTGACGGAGTGGTAGAGGATATCGTCCTTGGACGCGGCCCCGAACGCGCGCAGATAGCCTTCGCGAAACCGCTTCACGGCCGCGTCGGACAGCACCACCTCGCTCATGGGCACGAGGCGGATGTCGCTCTGCTGGCCCGTTGTGCGCTGGCTTTCAGGGTCGAAGGGGCGGATCGTCTCCAACGTGTCGCCGAAGAAATCGAGCCGCACGGGGGCGTCCGTGCCTGGGGCGAAGAGGTCGACGATACCGCCGCGCACGGCGTACTCGCCAGGTTCGCGCACGGTGGGGGTGCGCAGGAAGGCGTTGGTTTCCAGCCAGGCGATCACCTCGTCCATGGCAACGTCGGCGCCGGCGCGGTGGCTCAGCGTTGACGCCCTCATGGTCTTGGGATCAGGCACCTTTTGGAGGATGGCGTTGGCGGTGGTCATGACCACCGTGTGTGGCTTCACCCCTTCGGCCATGGCCGCCAGGGCTGCGGTGCGCCGTGCCTGGATCACTGAGGAGGGGGAGGCCCTGTCATAGGGCATACAGTCCCATGCCGGCAGGCGGATCGCGTTCACCTGCGGCGCAAAAAACCGCAGCGCCTCCTCAGCATCGCTTTGCCTTTGCCCGTCGCGCGCCACGAAGAAGACGGGGGCGTCCGCTTCCATGGCAAGCTTTGCAAGGACCTCGCCCTCCATGCCGTCGGGCACGTTGGCAACGTTGATCTGAGGGGGGAGGCCGGGGTCAAGCAGAAGGTCCAAATTGCCACGATTGTCGCGGGCAATGTCGGCAACAGGGCGGGCGCGGGATTTGGTCTTCGTGGCACTCATTGGGAAAAGCCGTTGGTGTGAAATTCGATGACGCGGTCGAGGGTGGCGCTCTGGTGGTTGGCGGGCACAGCGTCCTGACCTGTGATCCAGCGGTAGAGTTCGCCGTCGGGCACACGCATCAGGGCTTCCATTTCTGCCAAGGCGGCCTCATCAAGGTCTGCGATGACGGCGTCCGTGAACCGACCGAGCAACAGATCCATCTCCCGCGTGCCACGGTGCCAGGCGTGGAACAGGAGGCGCTTGCGCCGCGGATCGAGGTCGGCGGAAGAACGTGTCGTGCCGGTCATTGCACTCTCCGGTGAGGGCGGCGTGGTCGTCGTGGCAGGGGTGAACAACAACGCACCCATCCGCCGCCCCGTTTCGGGGACGTCGGCATGAGCGCTGTGTTCGATATCGGCCCGTTGATGGCTCCGGTCAATCGTCTTTCCGGCGTCGGATCGGCGCGGGCGGAGCGTCTTGCCCATTTGCT
>JBCDCF010000713.1:0-2371 GCA_039182345.1 Pseudomonadota bacterium | reverse complement strand
TCCGTGAGGCCGATCTCTCAATCGATGCAAGCCCACCTCGACGCGACCGTCACCACCATGTGCCGCTGCTGGCGGCTTGAGCGGGTGGACGGCGTTGTGATGGGCTTTACCGACCACGACCGCGAGGTGGTGATCGACGAGGATCGCTACAGTGCGCTCTCGGGCTTTGCCTCCACCGGCGATGTGACGAAGGCCGGGCTTTCGGTGGGTGGGCTTGAGATCGAGGGGGCGCTAGCCTCCGACGCCTTGACGGCGGAGGACCTTGAGGACGGCCGTTATGACGGCGCCAAGATGGACCTGTGGCTGGTCAATTGGATGACCGGGCAAAGGGTGCACCTTCGTTCAGGCACGCTAGGTGAGGTGACGCGGGCCGACGGGGCGTTCCGTGCCGAGGTCCGTGGTCCCATGCAGGCGCTCGAGGCGGTGCGCGGGCGCCTCTTCACCCGCAAGTGCGATGCTGACCTTGGCGACGCGCGCTGCAAGGTGGACGTGGGCGCGATGACCGTCGCGGCGAGCGTTGTGGCGCTCGACGACCAGCACCTCACAGTGTCGGGTCTGGACGGGTACGACGAAGGGCACTTTTCGGCCGGTGTTCTGGCTGTTGCCTCTGGGGCGCGTCTGGGCTCGCGCCGGGCCATTGTGCGCCACAGCCTTGTGGGGTCCGCCGTTGTGTTGACGCTGCGCGGCGAGATCCTCGGGCTTGAGGTGGGCGATGGCCTGACCGTGATGCCAGGCTGCGACAAGTGCTTTGAGACGTGCCGGGATAAGTTTTCCAATCACCTGAACTTCCAAGGCTTTCCGCACATTCCTGGGGAGGATCGCGCCTTCACCTATGTGCGGCCCGGCACGTGAGATCGGCCGATGTGGTGGCGGCCGCCCGGGCTTGGGTGGGCACGCCCTACCGGCATCGCGCCTCCAAGAAGGGGGCGGGGGCGGACTGCGTGGGCCTTGTGCGCGGGATCTGGCGCGAGCTTGTGGGGCCTGAGCGTGTGGCGCTGCCCAACTATGCGCCGAACTGGGCGGAGGCCGGTGGCGAGGAGCTGTTGTTGACGGCCCTCTCGCAGCTGTTCGTGCCCGTCGAAAAGGTCTCGCAAGGGGCCGTCCTGGTGTTCCGCTGGCGCCGCGGGGTGGCGGCAAAACACACCGGCATTGCGGTCTCAGAGGACCGTTTCATCCATGCCTATGACGGCGCGGGCTGCGTGGCGGAAGGGCCTTTGGTGCCCTTCTGGCGGCGGCGGATCGTGGGCGTCTTCGCCTTTCCGGGAGTGATGGACTGATGGCAACCCTTGCTCTACAGGCGGCCGGGCAGGCCGTTGGCGGTCTTCTGGGGCCCTTCGGTGCCATTGTGGGCCGTGCGGCGGGCGCCCTTGCCGGCAACATCATCGACCAGAGGCTGTTCGGCGAAAGCTCCACCCGTGTGGTGGGGTACATGGAGGACCTTTCGGTCCAGACAGCGTCCGACGGCAGCCCCATCGCGCGGGTCTATGGGCGCATGCGCCTTGCCGGCACGGTGATTTGGGCGCGGGACTTTGAAGAGAGCGTAGAGGTGGAATCGGCCGGCAAGGGGAGCGGGTCGACGGTGGCCGAGTTCTCCTACACCGCCTCGTTCGCCGTCGGGATTTGCGAGGGGCCCATTGCGCGAGTGGCAAGGGTTTGGGCCGATGGCGAGCCCTTGGACTTGGACCTTGTCAACGCACGCATCTATTACGGCCGCGGGCACCAGCCTGCCGACCCTTTGATCGAGGCCCTTGAAGGGGACACGCCGGCGTTTCGCAACACGGCTTACATCGTGTTCGAGAAGCTGCCTGTGGGGCCCTACGGCAACCGCTTGCCGCGGCTCACCTTCGAGGTGGTGCGGCCTGTGGGCAAGCTTGAGGAGATGGTGCGCGCTGTCACCATGATCCCAGGCGCGACAGAGTTCGGCTACCACGCCGAGCGGGTGGACAGGACCATCGGCCCTGGCGAGTCGGCGGCCGACAACCGTCACCTCGATGTGGCGGTGAGTGACATTGAAGCCTCGCTCGACGAGCTGACGGCGGTGTGCCCGAACGTTGAGAGCGTGGCCCTGGTGGTGGCCTGGTTCGGCGACCACCTTGATTGCGCCCAATGTACGCTTCAGCCGGCGGTGGAGAGTAACGAGCGCGAGACGAGCGTTGCCTGGAGCGTTGCCGGCGAAAGCCGGGCGACCGCGCGCCTTGTGAGCAAGGATGCCGATCTTCGGCCTACTTATGGCGGCACGCCAGCCGATGAGGCGGTGTTCTCGGCCATCAAGGCCATCAAGGCGCGTGGGCTGAAGGTGGTGTTCTACCCCTTCATCCTGATGGATCTTCCTGAAGGCAACGGCAAGACCGACCCCTATGGCGGATCTGAG
>JBCDCF010000712.1:0-2377 GCA_039182345.1 Pseudomonadota bacterium | reverse complement strand
GCCTTGGTCTGGGCCGTCACCGATCTGATGATCGAGCCTGCTGCGGGGGCCGTTGCGGCCCGCATCCGCACGCTCTGACCCAACGGCAACGTCTGCCGCCCGCGGACGGCTTGAGGCCCGCCTCGGCATCATCGCCGCAGGAGCCCATTCGGGCGATGAGCCCATGCGCCATGCGGGCGAAGAGCTTGCCCATGTCCTGTCGGGCGGCCTCGACTACGACGTTGCCGGCACGGCCTATGCCCTGCGCCCAGGCGACACGCTCCACTTCAAATCCGACCAGCCCCACCGTTGGCGAAATGCTGCGGACGGGCCCACACGCGTCCTTTGGGTGTTTTCCGACGGACTGTCCTTCTGACCCAGCAAGCGAAACGAAGAATGCATCAAGTTTCCATACGGCCAGAAATCATCGACCGCGTCATGAAACGACGCGGCCGCGTACACCTGTTCGACCGGCTCGACCCGGCGCGAACCGCCCTCCTCGTCATCGATATGCAAGGCACCTTTTGCGATGAAGGCGGCCCGGCGGAGGTGCCCCTGTCGCGCACGTTGATCGAACCCATCAACCGCCTTGCCGATGGACTCCGCTCTGCCGGCGGCCGCGTGGTGTGGATCACCCACGCCAACACTTCCAATGGCGGCGGCAGCGACTGGAAGGGCTTCTTCGAGAATTTCGTCGCAGCGGACGTGCGCGAGCGCACCATCGCAAGCCTCGCCCCAGGTGCGCCCGGGCAAAGGGTCTATAAAGGTCTGAAGGTCGATGAGAGCGACATTCAGATCATCAAGACCCGGTACTCAGCGCTGATCCCAGGCTCCTCGTCATTGGAGCGGGTGTTGCGCAGCCACGGCATCGACACCGTCCTCATCGCAGGCACGAAGACCAACGTGTGCTGCGAGGCGACGGCCCGCGACGCGATGATGATGGACTTCAACGTCGTCATGATCTCCGACGCCACGGCAGCCCTGTCCGACGATGAGCACAGGGCCACCCTTGAAACCATCATCCAACAATTTGGCGACGTGCTTACCGTGGACGACACGCTCGCCCGTCTCTCATCGGAAAGGACCGTTTGATGCGCCTTCTCGCCGCCCTTTGCGCCAGCCTGGTGCTTGTCGCCTCCCCTGTGGTTGCCGACACCATGCGCGTTGCCCTCGTGCTGCCCGGCCCCATCACCGACGGCACGTTCAACTCAGCCGCCCACAAAGGCATCGAAGCCGCACAGGAGGCCCACGACATCGAGGTCTCCGTGCGCGAAAACACCGACTTTGCGGAAATCGCCGAAGTGCTGCGCGCCTATGCCGAGGACGGGTATGACGTTATCATCGGCCACGGCTTCCAGTTCGCAGAGCCCGTCCTTGAGATGCATGCGGACTATCCCGACACCTGGTTCGTGGTGAACACGGCCCAAGTGGCGGCCGAGCCCAACGTTGCCTCCTTCGACAATCGCTGGGGCGATGCAGGCTATATCGCAGGCGCCGTCGCAGCGCTCTTTTCAGAGACGGGCACCATCGGCCACATCGGCGGCATCCCCGTTCCTGCGGTGGAGGCCTACAACACAGGCTTTGAGCGCGGCGCCAAGCGCATGAACCCTGACGCCAACGTTCTGTCGGCCTATGTGGGCTCGTTCTCTGACATCGCGCGGGGGGCCGAAATCACCACCTCCCTCATCGAGCAAGGGGCGGACGTGGTCACCTCCACGGGCAACGAGAATGTGGTGGGCACCATCCAAGCCGCGCAGCAGGCGGGCGTGATGGCCATCGGCACCGCCTTCGACAGCCATCAGGCAGCGCCGGAGACCATCATCTCCACCGCGCTCATCAACATGGACCGCAACATCGACCTTGCCATTGCCGCCATTGCCGACGGTTCCATCGAGCCCAAAGCCTATGTGCTCGGCCTTGAGGAAGAGGGCATCGGCCTGGCCCCCTTCCGCAACTTCGAGGACAAGATTTCCGCCGAGGACAAGGCCAAGATCGACAGCCTGATTGAGGACATTCGCACAGGCAAAGTGGACGACCTGCCCTAAGCGGCGTTGGCGGCGGTCATGGACAGCGTCCTCGCGCTTAAAGGGGTGACGAAGCGTTTCGGCACCCTTGTTGCCAACGATCAGGTGTCCTTCACCGTCGCCCCCGGCGAAATCGTCGCCCTTCTTGGTGAGAACGGCGCCGGCAAATCCACGGTGGTGAACATGTTGTCGGGGCTGTTTCCCGCCGACGAGGGCACCATCACCCTTGCCGGCGCGCCCGCCAATTTCGCCGCCCCAAAGGATGCGCTGGCCGCAGGGATCGGCGTTGTCCACCAGCACTACACGCTGATCCCAGTCTTGAGCGTTATGGACAACATCGCCCTGTCTCTGGGGGAACTGGGCGCGGGGCCGTT
>JBCDCF010000711.1:0-2382 GCA_039182345.1 Pseudomonadota bacterium | reverse complement strand
CGTTGCCATGCTGTGCTGGATCTTCGCGTGGAACGAGTATCTGTTCGCGAACCTCTTTGTGGGGACGGATGTGCGCACCTACACCATCGTCATCCCCACCTTCACCCACGGCTCACAAACCTTGTGGAACCTGCAAATGGCGTTCTCGCTGATTGCGATGATCCCGCCTGTGGTCCTGTTCATCTTATTGCGGCGCTACATGGTGCGCGGCCTCAGCCTTGGCGTGGTGAAAGGCTGATGGCCCGCCTCGTGGTGGAAAACCTCTGCAAAGGCTGGGACTTCCCGGTCATCGACGACCTGTCGATCACCGTGGAGGAGGGCGAATTTTTCGTCATCGTCGGCCCGTCAGGCATCGGCAAGACGACGCTCTTGCGGCTGATTGCAGGGCTGGAGGCGCCCGACCAGGGCCGCATCCTTGCCGGCGAGACGGACATCACGCGCCTGCCCCCCTACCGCCGCCGCGTGGCGATGACCTTTGAGAGCTACGCCCTTTACCCGCACATGACGGTGGCGCAGAACATTGCCTCCCCTCTCAAGGCCCGCGGCACCCCTAAGGCGGACATTGATCGCCGCGTGAAGGAGGTGACGACGCTCCTGCGCATCGACCACCTTCTGGACCGTCGGCCCGGCGAGGTCTCGGGCGGCCAAAAGCAGCGCACCGCCCTTGGCCGCACCCTTGTGGCGGACCCCGAAGTGTTCCTCCTGGACGAGCCCATCAGCCACCTCGACGCCAAGATCCGCCACGATCTGCGCCGCCAGTTCCACACCCTGGAGGACCTGCGCAAGGTCGCCACCGTCTACGTCACCCACGACTATGCCGAGGCGCTCTCCCTCGGCGACAGGATCGGCGTCATGGGCAATGGCGGCCGGCTGACCCAGGTGGGCGCCGCGCGCGAGTTGTTCGAGCATCCCGCAACCTTGTTCGTGGCCGAACACCTTGGCCAGCCCACCATCAACGTCATCCATGCCGAGTTTACCGAAGATGCTGGCACCCTTTACGTGCGCTCAGGCGATCTATCCTTGCCGGTGCCTGACGAAGACCGCGCCAAGCTGAATGGACACACCCAAAGGCGCGTCACCGTGGGTCTTCGCCCCCAGCATCTGAGGCCAGAGGACGAACTTCCCGGCGGCACGCCCTTGCCCGGCACCGTCGACCTTTACGAGGCGCTCGGCTCCACAGGCGTGATGATTGCCCTTGTGAACGGCGTCAAACTCACCGCCCTCACCCACCCTGAACGCTTCTTCGGCCATGGCGAGAGCGTGACCCTGTCGCTCGCCACATCAGGTCTTCACTATTTCGACCCCGACACTGGGGCAAACCTTCTGAAGGCGCCCTGATGGCCCCCGTCACCTTAAACCGCGTCAACAAAATCTATGGCTCTGGGCGATCGGCCGTCCACGCGGTCGAGGACCTTGATCTTGAAATCCATGACGGGGAGTTCGTCGCCCTCCTCGGCCCGTCGGGCTGCGGCAAGACCTCGACGCTCAGGATGATTGTGGGCCTTGAGCCCATCTCCTCAGGCGACATCTTGTTCGGCGACACCCGCGTCAACGACCTGGAGCCCCAGGAACGCAATGTGGCGATGGCGTTCGAGACCTATGCGCTCTACCCCAACTTCACCATTGAAGAAAACCTTGCCTTCCCCTTGGAAGTGCGTGGCGTTGCGCCCGAAGAACGCAAGAAGCGCGCCCATGAGGTGGCTGAACTCTTGCGCATCACGCCCATCCTCGGCGCCAAGCCGCCGGAACTCTCGGGCGGACAACAGCAGCGTGTCAGTCTTGGGCGCGCGCTGATCCGTGACCCCGCCGTCTTTATTCTGGACGAGGTGATGAGCCACCTCGACGCGCACCTCAAATTCCAGATGATGTTCGACCTGAAGCGCCTGCACCAGGAGCTGCAGCGCACCATGGTCTACGTCACCCACGATCAGGTGGAGGCGCTGGCGTTGGCCGACCGTGTGGCCGTCATGTCCAACGCCAAGCTGCAGCAGGTGGGCAGCAGGAACGACCTGTACAACACCCCTGCCAATGTCTTCGTGGCCGACTTTATTGGCGAGCCGCCCACCAACTTCCTCACCACCGAGCGCCATGACGAAGGAGAGACGACCCGCCTTCACGCCGACGGTACGGACCTTGTGTTCCCCCTGTCGACGGACCGAAGTGCGGCTGTGCGGCGCCACGGCGGCGGACGGTTTACGGTGGGCATCCGCCCGCAAAACCTGAAAGTGGCGGCCGAGGGGATGATCAGCGGCACCATCCTCATCAACGAATACTTGGGCGAGCGTTCCATCTTGACGGTGAAGAACGGCGAGACCGTCTTCCAAGCCCTTGCCGCGCCTGACATGCGCGCTGCCCCCGGAGAAACGGTGGGCTTTGCCTTCG
>JBCDCF010000710.1:0-2386 GCA_039182345.1 Pseudomonadota bacterium | reverse complement strand
GCCACGCGCACGCACTCAAACCGCGCCAAACACGCATCGATGACAGGCACGCCGTTCTCGTTCACCCCGTGCGGAAGATCGCGCAAGACGTGGGCGCTTTTGGAGAAGCCGTGGCACAGGTCGCTCTGGTGCGCGCCCAAAACATGGATGGCGTAGTGCTCGGCCCCTTCAAAGTATTGGTACCGGCGCGATCCTTTGGAGATGGACCACAGCACCAGCGGCGGGTCGAGGGACACCGAAGAGAAGCTGTTGACGGTGATCCCCACAGGGCCGTCCCGGGAGGCGGCCGTCACCACAGTCACTCCGGTGGCATACTGGCCAAGGGCATTGCGCAGAAGCTTGGTGTTTTGCGCATCGGGAGAAAAGGCAACGGCATGCTTTGTGGTGTGCATGGTCATTCAGGGCACCTCGTGTCCGAGCGCCGCCTCGTAAAGGCGGAACCAAGTGGGCCTGTCGAGTTGGACCGTTGTCGCCTCTGAAATCTTGGCGATCCTGTCCAGGTTGTTGGTGCCCACCACGGGCAGAAGACCTGCCGGGTGGGCAAGAACGAAGGCAACGGCAATGGCCGCACGGTCCACCCCGTTGTCGGCGGCGACAGCGTCCATGACGCGGGTCAGAGGTGTGTCCTCAGTCATCAGCGTGCCGCCGCCAAGGGGGGACCAGGCCATCACCCGTTCGCCTCGCATCCTGTGGAAGGCAAGGTCGCCATTGGTGAAGGCGGCAATGTTGGCCAAGCTGATCTCGATCTGATTTGTGATGAGAGGCGCCTTGGTTGCTGCGCGCAAAAGCCTGATGTCGAACGGGCGAAAATTGGACACGCCGACAAAGCGCACCTTGCCGCTTTGCACCAACTCATCGAGCGCGGCGCCGGTTTCGTTGTGGTCCATGAATGGGTCGGGCCTATGGACGAGGAAAAGGTCCACATGGTCGATCCCCATATTCGTCAAGGAATGCTCGACCGCGGCGTGAAGGTGGGCGCGTGAGGTGTCGTAATACTTCACCGGCGCATGGGCGTGGCGCTCTGACGGGGCGACAATATCGGCCTTGGTGACGATCTCGATCCTGTTTCGCAGGGATGGATCGGCCTTCAACACCTCGCCGAATACGGCCTCCGCGGTGTAACCGCCATAGATGTCGGCCTGGTCCATGGTGGTGATGCCTTGGTCCAGGCAAAGGTCGATCTTGGCGCGCACGTGGGCGGGCGACAGGTCGCTGCCATCGGCAAGGCGCCACATGCCGTAGGCGATGCGGCTGAACTCAAGACCGTCTGCGAGGGTGACGCGCTCCATCAGTGGCGAGGTCCGTTTCCAAGGGGTGTGGCGGGGGTGTTCTCGGGCACGCGGCCATAAACGTGGGGCAGCGATGAGGTTTGAAGGTCAGGCATCACAAGGCGGCCGAAGTGGCGTGCCTCCTCAAGGTGCGGGTAGCCTGAGAAGATGAAGGCGCGGATCCCCATCTTCATGTAGTCGTAGATTTTCGACAGAACTTGGTCGGCGGACCCCACCAGAGCGGCGCCGCAGCCTGAGCGGGCGCGGCCGATCCCTGTCCAAAGGCCGTGCTCCACATAGCCGTACTGGTCGGCAAGCTCCCGGCTTCTGGCTTGATGGCTGACGCCGAGGGAGCCTGAGTCCAGCGCCCTCTCGCGGATCAGCCGGCCGTATTCATCGTCAAGCTTTGAGACAAGGTGCTCGGCGTATTCCTTCGCCTCGGCCTCCGTGTCCCGCACGATCATGTGGACGCGCAGGCCATAGTCCAGCGTGCGGCCCACTTGATCCGCCTCGGCGTGGACGGCCTTCATGCGGCCTTCAAGATCTTCCATCCGCTCAGGCCACATGAGGTAGACGTCGCAATGCTCCCCGCACAGTTTGAGTGCAGGGGGCGAGTATCCGCCGAAGTAAAGCAGCGGGCCGCCGGTCTGGTAAGGTTTCGCAGGCGCGGTGGTCAGCCCTTTGAAGGTGTAGACCTTGCCCTCGTGGTTGATCTCATCGCGCGTCCAGGCCTGTTTCAAGATCTCAATGACTTCGCGCGAGCGCTGGTAACGGTGGCCACTGTCAGCGCTCTCGCCAGGAAAGTCTGACGAGATGATGTTCACCGTCAGCCGGCCTTCAAGCATGTGGTCCAGCGTTGCAAGGGTGCGCGCCAGCATGATGGGCTGCATCTCACCGCACCGCACAGCGGCCAGAAGGTTGATGCGCTCCGTCAAAGGCGCGCAGCCGGCCACGAACGACAAGGTGTCCTGCCCCACCTGGTAGGAGGAGGGACACAAGATGTTGCGAAAGCCCTGCGCCTCCGCCTCCTTCACGATGGCCGAGCAATGGGCGAAGGAAGAGCGCAAGTCCCCCTCAGGCACGCCCAAAAACCGATAGTCGTCCGAGCAAAGCGCTGC
>JBCDCF010000709.1:0-2389 GCA_039182345.1 Pseudomonadota bacterium | reverse complement strand
GAGGTGGACGGCAACCGTGTCGGCCACATCGGCTTTTCCTATGGCGGGATGATTGCGATCCTCACCGCTTACGAGCAGCTGCGAACACACTTCGTCGACGGACAGGAGCGCTTTGCCACCCACGTCTCCTACTATGGGCCGACCGTGCCACGGCTTGAGGACTATCGCACCACAGGCGCCCCTGTCGCGATTCTCAACGGGCGGGACGATGCCAACATCGACCTGAAACGCCTCGACCTCATCGCGCAGGATGTTCAACAGGGAGGGTCGCCCGTCGACAACCGCGTGTTCGACGGGATTTATCATCAGTGGGACAGCGACGATGTGGAGCGGCGGTTCGACCGCTTCAACATCGCCGACCTCAAGACCACCATCGACCTTCAAAACACCATCATCAACGAGAAAACGGGGCGTGCCGTGACGGGGTTTGCCTCCCGCACCATGATGATTGCGCGCAGCGTCAGCCTGTCAGGCTTTTGCCTTCAGCGCGATGAAGAGACGCTCGCCATCACCGACGCGCTCCTTCTGGACGCGATGGCGAAGACAGGTGCGCACTGATGGGTTGGCGGCGCGGGTCAGGTCCGCGCGATGATCTCGCGCTCGCCTGCAAAGGATGCGTCTTCCACGGTGCGCACGGGCGCAGAGCGGCGCCGCCTGCCATAGCGTGAGCGGCGGCCCACCAGCGCTGATCCTTTGCGGCGCGGGAAGGGACGTTCGGCAAGGATGACGCCGAGTGCCGTCAGTTCGGCATGCACGGTGCCGTCGGCCTCCACAGCCACCAGCGGCAGGGACAGCATTTTTGCCCACGCCTGCCAGTCCCTTGCGATGGCGGCCACATCCGTCCCGCTGGCAAGGTTCACCGAGCGTTCAGCGTCGTCATGGCAAAGGGTGAGGTGATAAAGGGGCTCGCCGACCCCACGCTCCACCGTCACGGCAACGCCGCGATAGGAGGACAGGCTCGCCGTTGTGGGCGGGGTTTGTTCAAAGGGGCGGCGGATCGTCACGGCCTCGTGGCTGATGTCCACGGACACAGCGCGTTCGCGCCGTCCCACGTGAAGGCTCGCCGGCAAAGTCATGGGCACGCCCTCGGAGGCGGACGGCAAGGGGTCGTTGGCTGGTATCGGCAAGCTGGCGGCGTTCATGGTTGGGCTCCCTGACGGAAAGCGCGTGTGACTTCGGTATGGGGCCAACCTAGCGCTTGGCTTTTGCGGCCCGTTTAAGTCAGGCACGCCAATCAGGCTACGCTTTTTAACACCTTCTTAACCAGGGCCGGGCGCGACCCGCAGAAACGCTGGAAGTCTCATGGGCGGCTTGCGCCACCCGTTAAGGCTTTCTACACCATGCCCCAATGTCCAGATCCGATGATGACCCCCTCAATCTTGACCGTTTAACGGACCTTGCTGGCGCCGCCGTTGAGGCAGCCCTCAAGGCCGGTGCTGACGGTGCCGATGCCGTTGCCGCGGCGTCCCAGTCCCTTCACGTGTCCGTCCGCCACAGCGAGGTGGAGGAGACCGAACGGGCCGAGGCCACCGACATTGGACTGAGGGTGTTCGTGGGCAAGAAAAGCGCCCTTGTGGGGTTTGGCGCGGCTGCCGATCCCACCCAGTCCGCCGAGCGGGCGGTCGCCATGGCAAAGGTCGCCCCTGTGGATGAGACGCAGGGTCTCGCCCCTGCGGACCTTTTGGCAAAGGCGCCTGACGCATCCGGCCTTGAGCTGGACGATGGGCTGATGCCCGACATGGACGCGCTCACCCACCGCGCCCACAATCTTGAACATGCCATGCTGGCCGTTGCGGGGGTGACGAAGTCCGGCGGCGTGTCCGCGTCTGCGGTGGCATCGGCCCGTGCGCTCGTCACCTCGGAAGGGTTTCGCGGCGCCCATCGCGGCAGCCGCCACGGCCACCACGGCACCGCCATTGCCGGCGACGGCACACGTATGGAGCGTGACGGCTGGGCCTCCACACGGCGTCACCTCAGCGATCTGACCGATGTGGCCGAGGTGGGCGAGGAGGCTGGCCACCGGGCCGTCCGCCGCTTGGAGGCGGAGCAACTGTCCACCCGCACGGCCACCATCATCTTTGAGCCGCGCGCCGCCACAGGGTTTGTGAGCCACGTCCTGTCGGCCGCCAACGGCGTTGCCATTGCCCGCAAGACCAGCATCCTCGCCGACAGGCTGGGGGAGCGCATTCTCGCCGAGGGCATCACTTTGCGCGATGACCCGTGCCTCGTGCGCGGCATGGCCTCCCGCCCCTTCGATGGGGAGGGGCTTGCCTCCGCCCCGTTGGACATTGTGGCCGATGGCGTTCTCTCCGCCTTCGTGCTGGACCTTGCTACGGCCCGCAAACTCGGTCGCGAGAGCAATGGCAGGGCCGCCCGTGGCACGGGACTT
>JBCDCF010000708.1:0-2391 GCA_039182345.1 Pseudomonadota bacterium | reverse complement strand
TTCCGCAAGCTGCTCGACCAGGGTCAGGCCGGCGACAACATCGGCGCGCTCCTGCGTGGTGTGGGCCGTGAAGATGTTGAGCGTGGCCAGGTCCTGTGTAAGCCGGGCTCTGTGACCCCGCACACCAAGTTCAAGGCGTCCGCCTACATCCTCACCAAGGAAGAGGGTGGCCGTCACACGCCGTTCTTCACCAACTACCGTCCGCAGTTCTACTTCAGGACCACGGACGTGACCGGTGTGGTGACCTTGCCTGAGGGCACGGAAATGGTGATGCCCGGCGACAACGTCGAGATCAATGTTGAGTTGATCCAGCCCATCGCCATGGAAGAGCAGCTGCGCTTCGCCATTCGCGATGGCGGTCGCAGGGTGGGCGCTGGCGTCGTCGCCTCAATCGTCGAGTAAGTGGGCTAACGAACACTTGCGGGGCGGCCGCACGGGCCGCGCCTCTTGCTGTCTGATGTCATCTTTTTGACATTCGGCGGCAGAAACGGCTGGTCATCGGCGGGTTCATCACTTATGTTCCGTGCCGCTCCCATCTTGGGAGAACAGCCAAATGAGTTCTCAATCAGGTCTGTCGTTTCCGTAGTGACGGAAACGGGCAGGCGGCGTCGTCTGTTGCGGCGGGTGCTTAACGAAGAGCGTGATGAACCAGAATATTCGCATACGCCTGAAAGCGTTCGACCATCGTGTGCTCGACACCTCCACCAAGGAGATCGTGCAGACGGCGCGTCGCACAGGGGCACAAGTCCGCGGGCCCGTCCCGCTGCCCACGCGCATTGAGCGCTACACCGTCAACCGTTCGCCGCACATCGACAAGAAGAGCCGCGAACAGTTCGAAATCCGCACCCACAAGCGTCTCCTCGACATCGTCGACCCGACGCCCCAGACCGTGGATGCGTTGATGAAGCTCGACCTCGCCGCAGGCGTGGACGTCGAGATCAAGCTTTAGAGTTTTAACGAGAAGGCGCCGTCAGGCGGTAAGAGGGTAGCGGGATGCGTTCGGCGATCATCGCGAGAAAGGTCGGGATGACCCGCATCTATAACGATGCGGGAGAGCACGTCCCTGTGACGGTGCTCAAACTCGACGGTTGTCAGGTGGTGGCGCACAAGACCGCCGACCGCGACGGTTATGTGGCGCTGCAGCTTGGCGCCGGTGAGGCGAAGGCCAAGAACACGTCAAAGGCCATGCGCGGCCACTTCGCCAAGGCGAACGTGGCGCTGAAGCGCACCTTGGCCGAGTGCCGTGTGTCGGACGATGCCATGATCGATGTCGGCGCAGAGCTGACGGCCGATCACTTCGTTCCCGGCCAGCACGTGGACGTCACCGGCACCTCCATCGGCAAAGGCTTTGCTGGTGCCATGAAGCGGCACAATTTCGGTGGTCTACGCGCCTCCCACGGCGTGTCCATCTCCCACCGCTCGCACGGGTCCACGGGCCAGTGCCAGGAGCCGGGCAAGGTCTTCAAAGGCAAGAAGATGGCCGGCCATATGGGGTCCGAGCGCGTCACCATTCAAAACCTTGCGGTGGCGAAGGTGGACGTGGATCGCGGCCTCGTGCTGGTGAAAGGCGCTGTGCCTGGCTCCAAGGGCACCTGGATCATGGTGCGCGACGCTGTGAAGAAGGCGTTGCCTGCCGAGGCGCCGACCCCTGGCGCGTTCCGCATGCCCGAGACTGAGGCTCCGGCGCCCCAGGACGAGGCGTCTGCACCCCAGGATGACGCCGTGGTCGAGGCCAGCACCGAAGAGGCCGCACCGGCCGCAGAGGCAGCGCCTGCCGAAGCCCCCGCCGAAACCGATGCGCCCGCCACGCCGAGCGACGACACAATCAAGGGCGATCAGTAATGGATGTGACCGTCAAAACCCTGAGCGGTGAGGATGCGGGCACCATCACCCTCGCCGACGAGACCTTCGGGCTTGAGCCGAGGGCCGACATTTTGCACCGCGTGGTGCGCTGGCAGCTGGCCAAGCGCCAGGCCGGCACCCACAAAGTGAAGTCCCGTGGCGAGATCAACGCCACAGGCAAGAAGATGTACCGCCAGAAGGGGACGGGCCGCGCCCGCCACTCCGACAAGAAGGCGACACAATTCCGCGGCGGTGCCAAGCCCCACGGTCCTAAGGTCCGCAGTCATGCGCACGATCTTCCCAAGAAGGTCCGCGTGATGGGTCTGAAACATGCCCTGTCCGCCCGAGCCCGTGGTGAGGGGCTCATCGTCCTTGACCACCACCGCAACCTGGCGCAGGCCCAAGAGGTGCAGCAGATAGGCGTGGCGCCGCGACTGCTCACGCACCCCCTCCTCCGCATCGACGACCAGCAGGGCCGCCTCCGCCAGGGCCGCGCCGCTGATCATGTTCTTCAGAAACTCGCGATGGCCCGGCGCGTCGATGATGACG
>JBCDCF010000707.1:0-2394 GCA_039182345.1 Pseudomonadota bacterium | reverse complement strand
CCGCGGAGCGTGGCACGCCGCAAGGCACGCTGCGCGCTTCGGCCTTGACCCGAGCCCCGCTCCGCGGGGGTGGGTCCGTAGTCGGCTCCGAAAGAAGGTCGGTCTTTCCGTCTCACCAAAAGAAGGTGATGGGAGGCAAGAGGACCGGGGGGTGGCCCTCGTTTGGGGGTGTGGGTGGCGGCGCCCATGGTCAGATGCACTTGAAGTAATCGAAGGGCTCCAGACAGGACGTGCAGCGCCAGTGCGCCTTGCAGGGGGTGGAGCCGAACTGGCTGACCTTTTCCACCGCCGTACTGGCGCAGCGGGGGCAGCGCTCCGGTCCACCCGCCGGTTGCGGCGGGGCGATGCCGTACTCTTCCAGCCTGCGGCGGCCTTTTTCGGTGAGCCAATCCGTGGTCCAGGCCGGTGAGATCTGCCGCTCAAGGCGCAGTTTCTGGATGCCGTGGGCGCGCAGGGCGGTTTCGATATCAAGGTTGATGATGCTTGTGGCGGGGCAGCCGGAGTAGGTGGGGGTGACCGTCACCACCAGCGTGTCGTCCTCATAGGCGACGTTGCGCACGATGCCGAGATCCACCACCGAGATAACGGGGATCTCGGGGTCGGGCACCGCGTCCAGCCAGGCCCAGACCTCGTTGAGGCTTGCTGTCATGGCCGGGGCGTCCATCACCAGGTGGCGCCTGGATAGGCGCGCTGAAGCCACTGCATTTGCGCGAGCAGGTGACCCAAATGCTCTGTGTGGTGGGTGCCCGTTTTGCCGCCTTTGTGGGAAAACGTGCCTTCTGGAATGGTCAGCGTTGCGCGGCGCAGATAGCCTCCCACGATGGCGTCCCACGCCTCGCGCAATGTGGAAGGATCGGGCGCAATGCCCTTGTCCACCATGGCGCGGTCCACATCGTCCGACATGAACATTTCCCCCACATAGGGCCACAGCGCCTCAAGGGCGGCCTGCATTTTGGCGTGGCTGACAGGGGTGCCGTCGCCAAGGCCCACCACCGTGTCGCCCGAGCGCTCAAGATGGTAGGCGACCTCCTTGGAGGCCTTCTCGGCAATGGCGGCAACGCGCGCATCGCTTGAGGTGAGGAGGTGGCCGAGCATCACCGACTGGAAGGCGTCGAACAGGAACTGGCGCATCATGGTGTGGCCGAAGTCGCCGTTGGGGCGCTCGACGATCAACAGATTGCGGAAGTCCCAAGCATCGCGCAGGAACGCCAAATCGTCGGCGCTGCGGCCGTTCCCTTCTACCTCGCCGGCAAGGCCGAGCCATAGTTGCGTCTGGCCGATGAGGTCGAGCGCTGTGTTGGCAAGCGCAATGTCTTCCTCAAGCACAGGAGCGTGCCCGCACCATTCCGACACGCGGTGGCCGAGGATGAGCGTGTTGTCTCCCATCCTCAGAAGGAATTCCATCAAGGGATCGGCAGTCATGGCGTCGCTCCCGTTGGCGTTACATCGCCCCCACGTCTTCGGGAATGTCGAAGAAGGTGGGATGGCGGTAGACTTTTGAGTTGGACGGCTCGTAAAGGGGGCCTTTGTCGCCAGGCGCGGAGGCTGCGATGTGGCGCGCCTCAACCGCCCAGATGGACACGCCCTCGTTGCGGCGCGTGTAGACGTCGCGGGCGTTCTTGATGGCCATTTCCGCGTCAGGGGCGTGAAGGCTGCCCACATGACGGTGGGCAAGACCGTGCTGCCCGCGGATGAAAATCTCCCAAAGTGGCCATTCCTTCGACACGGCGGCTCTCCTTCTTCACAAGGCTGCAGGCTTACTCGGCGGCAACGGCCATGGCGGCGCGCTTTTGTGCATGGGCCATCAAGCCCTCGCGCACCCAGGCGCCGTCGTCCCAAGCCTTGCGCCGCGCGTCCATGCGTTCGGTGTTGCAGGGGCCGTTGCCTTTCAACACTTCGAAGAACTCGCTCCAGTCAGGCTGCGAGAAGTCGTAGTGGCCGCGCTCTTCGTTCCACGTCAGATCATCGTCGGGGATGGTGAGGCCAAGGTATTCGGCCTGGGGCACCGTCTGATCCACGAACTTCTGGCGCAGCTCATCGTTCGTGTTGATCTTGATTTTCCAGGCCATGGACTGGGCCGAGTGCACGCTGTCCTTGTCCGACGGGCCGAACATCATCAGCGAGGGATACCAGAAGCGGTTCAGAGCATCCTGTGCCATGCGCTTTTGCGCCGGTGTGCCGTTCGCCATCTTCATCATGATGTCGTAGCCCTGGCGCTGATGGAAGCTCTCTTCCTTGCAGATGCGGATCATCGCGCGGGAGTAAGGACCGTAGGAGGTGCGCTGCAAAGGCACCTGGTTCATGATGGCCGCCCCATCCACCAGCCAGCCCACAGCGCCGATATCGGCCCAGTTGAGCGTTGGATAGTTGAAGATGGAGGAATACTTCATCTTG
>JBCDCF010000706.1:0-2397 GCA_039182345.1 Pseudomonadota bacterium | reverse complement strand
TGCGTCCTGAGATGATTGCCCCCCAAGGCCAGGCCGACTGGGTGGCGGCCATCGTTCACACCGATGGTGGCATCACGCTGGCCCGTGTGAGGGATGACGGCCAGCTCGTTACCGAAGCGGTGCCCCTGAAGGACACGGCCACACGGGCGCAGCTTTGGCTGGTGCCGGCTGACGGCACGCCGCGCTCGCTCGGCCTTCTGGCCCGCGATGGGCGCTCCGTGGTGGCAATCAGCCAGGCGATGGATGCACTGTTGTCGCCGAACGCGCAGCTTCTCATCACCCTTGAGCCGGCGGAGGGTTCGCCCACCGGCCGGCCGACGGGCCCTGAGGTGGGCAGCGGCTCCCTGCGCCGCATCTGACCTCAGCGCCTTCTTGAGAATCGGCGTGGCGGGAGGCGATCAGCCCAAAACCGCCGCGCCCATCGGGGCGATCGCCCACTCACCTGTGCGCATTGTCGCAGCGTCCATCCTCCCAGATGCCCGCCCCGTAACTCCCATCACCAGCGCGATCAATGCGCGAGGAATGAATGAGGGAGTTGAACATGATCAACACGATCAGGGCTTTGGCCATCGGTGCTGCTGTGGCGTTCACCGCGCCTGCGTTTGCCGCCTCTGAGACCATTGTCGGCAAGGCATCAGCAACGCCGGAACTCTCCACCCTGGTGACGGCCGTCGATGCCGCAGGCCTGGTGGACACTTTGAACGGCGAAGGCCCCTTCACCGTGTTCGCGCCCGTCAACGGCGCATTTGAAGCCCTTCCCGAGGGTGCGCTCGACGGTCTTCTGGCCGACAAGGAAGCGCTGACAGGCGTTCTCACCTACCACGTGGTGGGCGGTGCGTCCGTGGACGCTGAGACCCTCGTCGGGATGATCCAGAAGGACGGCGGCAGCCACGACATCTCCACCGTCGCAGGTGGCACCATCACCGCCTCTGTGGACGGCGACAACGTTGTCCTCACCGACGCACAGGGCAACACCGCAACGGTCGTCATTGCCGATGTCAGCGCCTCCAACGGCGTCGTCCACGTGATTGACGGCGTTCTTCTTCCTTAAGGCGTTCCGTTAGGGGCGCCGGACTCTGTCGCGGCGTCCCCTGTCCTAGGCGGCCCATCCTCAGCGTTTTGGGTGGGCCCGCTTTTCAGCTGGTCCTTGCTGATCATGGTGGGCTGACCGGTGTCTTTGACGAGCTTCATATAGTCCGGCGCCGTCACCCCCATGGACACATAGATGTTGGTGAGCGCCTCCATGCCGAACGGGGCCGGCCGCACCCAGGCCGCTGGCAGGAAGAACAAGCCGCCGCCGAAGGGGACGGGCGCTGTGGGCACCATCACTACGCGATACTCCTCCCCTTCCACGTAAACAGGCTCGGCCGTGGGCATCAGGCCCAAGACTGCCGTGCGCCGCTCGTCAGAGAAGTAGCACCAGACCGGGCTCATGGAGTGGACGTCTACATCGTCCTTGCGCTCCAGAAGAGACACGAAGCGGGCGAGAGTCTTGTAAATGGTGCCGATGAGGGGAAGTCTGCCAAGGGTTTCGGCAAGGAACCGATCCCACAGATTGGAGAGGCGAGTCTGAACCAAGAGGCCCAGGAAGTAAAAACCTGTGATGACGATGGCAGCGCCAATCAAGTAGGCAAGGTTTTCGTTGACCACGAACGCGCCGATGCGTGAAATGCGCGCACCGATCCAGCTTTCAGGCCCAATATAGTAGGCAAGGTAAGAGCCGACCCAGCCGATGATCAGGATCGTCAAGAACACAGGCAGGACCGCCAGAAGGCCTGTGCCGATGGTCCGGATCACAAAAATGAACGGCTTCATGGGCACCTCCGGCCGTGGCTCGCCATTGTTCCGCCCCGTGGCGGGTTGCCCCAGGGCGGGACGATCGGCCTAAACAGCGCGATCTGGCCCCAATTGCAATGGCACGTGGCGTGCCAACCATGGACGCTGACGGGCGCACACACGGCGGTTTCCACATTGAGCGCTGGACAGGCGCGCCGCCCCAAGGCATGAGACGGCCAGCGAGGGGGACCGATGGCACAGAGTTTTTCGCGACGCTTTTTGCAGATCTTCACTTGGTGGCACGGCACCACATGGGGCACGTCCTTCACCACGTGGCTGCGCGGCGAGGCTGTGGGCAAGGACGAGTACGGCAACCAGTACTACCGCAGCCGCAAAGGCAAGGTGGACCCTGCCCTCGGCGTGGAGCGACGCTGGGTGATCTATAACGGCGTTGCCGACCCCACCACCATCCCGCCAGGCTGGTATCGCTGGATGCACCATCTGGGCGACACACCGCAGACCGAGAACAGTTATGTGGCCAAGCACTGGGAAAAGCCCCAAGAGCCCAACCACTCAGGCAGCGCCGCCGCGCACCGCCACCAAGGGTCCTTCCTGCGTCCG
>JBCDCF010000705.1:0-2398 GCA_039182345.1 Pseudomonadota bacterium | reverse complement strand
ACGCGGGGCAAGATCCTGGCCTACTCGCCCGCAGGCAAGGTGCCGTGCCTGGCCCATGGTGCGTTCGTTGTGTGGGACAGCCTTGCCATCATCGAATACCTGGCAGAGACCAAGCCTGAGGCGAACATTTGGCCTGAGGATCGTCTGGCCCGTGCGCGCGCCCGTGCCGTCTCTGCGGAAATGCACTCAGGCTTCAGTGCGCTGCGCCGCGCCTGCCCCATGAACCTGCGCAAGACATTCAAACGCAAACCCCGCGGCGGCATTCAGGCCAAGAAGGACGTGGCGCGCATCGAAGAGATGATCCGCGAGCAGTTGAACCGCAGCGGCGGCCCCTTCCTGTTTGGTGAGTACACCGCCGCCGATGCCATGTATGCTCCCATCACGGCGCGGCTGACGGGGTATGACTGGCCCATGGAGGAGGCGACGAGCCTTTACGTCCAGGCCGTCCAGAGCGAGGCAAGCTACGGGCGCTGGCGCGAGGCGGCCTTGAAGGAGCCCTGGGTCATTGCCGCCGACGAGACGAAATAGCACGCGAGGAGGTCGACCATGAACGTTGTTGCCAGTGAGCGCGATGGGACCACGACGGCCATCGATGCGGCCATGTTCGACCCCACCGCCTTCCGCCTCACCCCTTTCGAGGCGGAATGGACCGAGCGGGCGCGCGCCCTCGGCCCCGTCTTTGCCACCCGCGCCTTCGATTTTGACCGCGACGCTCGCTTTCCCACCGAAAACTATGCCGACATGCATGCCGCTGGCCTCCTTGGTGTGTGCGTGCCAGAGCGGTTCGGCGGGCAGGGGGCGGACTATCGCGCCTATTCGCTGATTGCCGCTGAGATCGGCCGCTATTGCGGCGCCACCGCGCTGACGTGGAACATGCACGTGTGCTCCACCTTGTGGTCGGGCCCGCTGGCCGACGACCTTGAGATGGACGAGGCCATGCGCTCAGAGCACGAGGCCCGCCGCGCCATCCACTACAAGCGCATCGTTGAGGACGGCGCCGTCTACGCACAGCCGTTCTCGGAGGGGAGTGCTGCGGCCGCAGGCGCCATGGCCTTTGCCACAGAGGCCGAACCCGTGGAGGGTGGCTGGCTGGTGCGCGGCAAGAAGATTTTCGCCTCCCTTGCCGGCAACGCCGACTATTACGGGATCTTGTGCACGGAGACCGACGGGTCCGGCCGCAAGAGCCGGCGCAACACGCTCTACCTTGCCGTCCCTGCCGATGCCGACGGCGTGACCGTCACAGGCGACTGGGACCCGCTTGGGATGCGCGGCACCGTCTCCCGCACGCTCTTGTTTGACGATGTGTTCGTGCCAGAGGATGCCGCCTTGATGCCGCGGGGGGTCTACTTCCAGGCCGCCTCCAACTGGCCGCACATGTTCATGACCCTTGCGCCCAGCTATATGGGGATCGCCCAGGCCGCCTATGACTTCACCATCGCCTATCTCAGGGGCGAGGTGCCTGGCACGCCACCTGTGAAGCGGCGCCAGTACGCCACCAAGCAGCTCACCGTGGCGGAGATGAAGATCAAGCTGGAGCAGACCAAGTGTCTGTGGTTCCAGGCGATCACCGAGGCAGGCCCGCGCCCCTCAAAGGACCAGGTGATGCGCGCCTGGGCCACCCAGTACACGGTCATGGAAAACGCCAACGAGATTTCGCGCCTTGCCATCCGCACCTGCGGCGGCCAGTCCATGCTGAAGACGCTGCCGCTGGAGCGCCTTTACCGCGACAGCCGCTGCGGCGCCTTGATGCTGCCGTGGACGGCGGAGTTGTGCCTTGATCGCCTCGGCAAGGCGGCGCTCTACGAGGACGGCGAGAGCGACGATTGATCGACCTATTCTCCCCGGTCGAGCGCAACGCCGCCTTCCATCCCGATAACGCGGCGATCCACTTCGAGGGCGAAACGCTCACCTACCAGCGCTTGGCCGCACGGGTGCGTGCGGTCGCAGAAGACCTTGCCGCCCACGGTGTGGCGCGCGGCGACAGGGTGGTGGTGCTTGCTGAAAACCACCCCGACACGTTGGTCCTCCTTCACGCCTGCGCCCGGCTCGGAGCCATCATGGCGCCCCTCAACTGGCGCTTGGCACTGGATGAACTCGCCTATGCCGTCACCCACGCCGATCCTAAGGTGATCGCCTACGGTCCAGGCTATGGCGAGACCGCCCAAACCCTTGGCCGCGGCCGCACCCTCCTTGCCATGGGGCCGGCCCTCACGGAGCGTGAGGACGGCGAAGGGATTGCCGCAGGGGCGCTGGAGGACGATGGGCTCCTCGTCTACACCTCAGGCACCACGGGGCGACCCAAGGGGGCGCTGATCTCCCAGCGCGCGTTGATGTGGAACGCCATACAGTCCCACCACATGCACCAGATGACGGCGGCCGACCATGTCTTGACGGTCTT
>JBCDCF010000704.1:0-2407 GCA_039182345.1 Pseudomonadota bacterium | reverse complement strand
GACGACCAGGGCAAGGGCGACCGGACGGGATGCCTAAAGTTGACCGACACCGTGGGTTTTCCCCCGACGAGGGCCGCAATTGGCGCCTTTCAGACCTCTGCGGCGCTGTCAATGACAATCAGATCGTCAGGCGAAACGGCAATCCCCACCGCATCGCCCACCGCAAAGGGTGTGTTGGGGTCGGCGTCGATGGTGAGCGGTGTGTCGGTCGCCCCTTCCACCACAACGCGCACGCGATCGCCCAGGAAGAGCACCCGCTCGGCCCGGCCTTTCAACGTCGCCCCGTCAGGGGCCGTCAGCCGCAGCCGCTCCGGCCTGATGAACACCTCGCCAGGGGCTTCCACCGCAATGTGCCCGCCGGGCAGCACCAGTTTGCCGGCCTCGCGGCGCCCGCCGATCCTGTTGGCGCCGCCCACGAAGGTGGCGACGAAGGCATCGTGGGGGCTCGCATAAAGGGAGCGCGGCGTGTCGAGCTGGACGATGCGCCCTGCCTCCATCACCGCAACGCGACTGGCGATCGCCATCGCTTCGGTCTGATCGTGGGTGACGAAAACGGCGGTGATGGAAAGGTCACGCAGGAGGCTTGCAAGCTCGTCCCGCAAAGCTTCGCGCAGGTTTGCGTCGAGCGCCGACAGCGGCTCGTCGAGAAGAAGGACGCGCGGGCGCGGCGCCACCGCCCTTGCCAGCGCCACCCTTTGGCGTTGCCCGCCAGACAGTTGGTGGATGGCCCTGTCGGCCAGTTCCTCGATGCGGGTCAGTGCCATCAACTCGGCCACACGCTCAGCGGTCTCGCGCCTGCCGACGCCAGCCACCTTCAGCCCGTAGGCAATGTTGCCGGCCACCGTCATGTTCGGAAACAGCGCGTAGGACTGGAACACCACGCCCACCCGCCGCCGCTCCACAGGGGTTGCCGTCACCTCGTCCTCGCCGAAGAACACGCGGCCGCCGGGGTCGGGCGACTCCAGCCCTGCGATGAGCCGCAGAAGCGTCGTCTTGCCGCACCCTGACGGGCCGAGCAGGCCGACGATCTCCCCCGCCTCGATCAGAAGGTCGGTGGGGCGAAGGGCTGCGACGGTGCCAAAGGTCTTGCCGCAGCCCACAAGGCGGACAGTGGAGGTCATCTCAGTCTTTCACGCAGGAGGCTCATCGCCCACGGCTTGCACGGTGGGCGGCAAGCTGCATGGCAAGGAGGAGAGGGGCGATCATCACGAAGAAGACCAGCGTATAGGCGGACGCGATCTCAAGGCGCATGGAGGCATAGGAGTCCGCAAGGCCCACTGGCAGCGTCTTGGTAAGGGGGGTGTGCAGCATCCAGGTGAGGTTGAACTCCCCCACCGACAGCGTCACCACGGTGAGCGAGCCTGCCAAGATCCCGGGCAGCGCATTGGGCACCACAACGTCCAAAAACCGCCTGGCGGGCGAGGCGCCCAGCGTTGCCGCCCCCTCCTCCAGCGTCTTGAGGTCGATGACGGCAAACACCGACGACACGGCGCGGATCATGAAGGGGAGCGTGTAAAGAACGTGCCCCACCAGGATGAACAGCCACGATGTGCGGAACGCGCTCCAAGGCCCGTAAAGCTGCAAAAGGGCAAGCGCCAGGGCAAGACCTGGGATCGCGACCGGAAGCGCCACAATCTCGTCGATCACACGGCCGATCCGCTTGGGCGCTTTGGTGAGCGCATAGGCGGCAGGCACGCCAATCAACAGCGTGATCACCAGGCACGACAAGGCGATCTGCAAGGAAAGGCCGATGGAATCAGCGTAAAGGCGCCAGACTTCCTCGATCCATTTCAGCGTCAGCCCGGAAGACAGTCCGCGGAAATAGTTGACGGTGACGCCCGCAAGCGCCGACATCACCGCAGGCACAATCAAGAACGCGCATGCGGCGAGCGTCACCGCCAGCTGCGCCACAAATGCGATGCGTCTTGCCGTCAGCACGGTCCAGCGCTCCGCACACTGTGATGGAGGGCATCATGGCCGACCACAATCACGGCATTGACCGCGACAGCGGCGACGGACGCATCTGGCTTGCCATCATCGTCAACATCGTTCTGACGGTGGTGCAGGTGATCGGCGGGGTGGTGGCCGGCAGCCTGGCGCTGATTGCCGATGCCTTGCACAATCTGTCGGACGGGCTTGCCCTCGTCATCGCCTTCATCGCCCGCCGCATCGCACGCCGGCACGAAGACGCCAGCATGACCTTCGGCTACGCAAGGGCCGAAACGGTGGCCGCCCTCGTCAACTACACGACGCTCATCATCATCGGCATCTATCTCGCCTGCGAGGCGGTGATGCGGCTCTTCAACCCCGAGCCCGTGGACGGGTGGATTGTGGTGTGGGTGGCGCTCGCCGCCTTGGTGATCGACTTTGCCACCGCAGCCCTCACGTACACCCTTTCCAAGACGAG
>JBCDCF010000703.1:0-2407 GCA_039182345.1 Pseudomonadota bacterium | reverse complement strand
TATACTCTAATCGACCTTGAACAGGATGCGGGTCGTCATGGCCGGGATCGCTCGTCACCGCGGGTGCGGACAGCGTCAGCGGCGCTGCCGACCGGGCGGATCGTTGTGGGCGCGTGCTGCGGCCTCTGATTGGTGCCGCAGGCCTTGATCGTCAGCATCGCGCCGACAGTCCTCATCGTTGTCTCCATCCATCAGCCACAGTCGTCGCCGCGTATTGGTGCGGGACGAAGGGGGAGGTATGGATCGATTGTCTGCAGTGTGTGTCGTGCCGGGCGTTTTTTTGTGCCAAACGCGTGGCAGACGGCATCAAGGGGAGACGTTTCACCTGTTTTTGCGCCGCGACGACACAATTGACACATGCGAAGGCACACACGACACAGGGGACGCAGTATGCCGCGCTAGTGTGCGGCCCCTTACGCTCGACCATTCAGACAGAAGAGGACGCGCTCGTGGGACAAGCGCCGGCCGTTGACGGGCGAACCGAAGCGGCAGCGGCCGCCTTCGACGTGGTGGACCATGCCCTCCTCGTGTTCGGCGAGGACGAGCGCCTCGTCGCCTTCAACCAAAAGAGCGCGCTCTACTGGCCCGATGGGATGCTGAGAGAAGGGCTGTCGGCCGATGCTGTCGGCAGGGCCCTAGCGGATGGAGGGTTCTCGATCAGGGATGGGACGGGTGCGCACGCATTGGCGCGCACCTTGGCCTCACATGTGCGCACCCGCACCGGCGAGGCCGAGTGTCGCCGTGCGGATGGCACCGTTGTGTGCATGGCGTCCACCCCTGTCGCCCATGGTGGATGCGTGGTGGCTCTGCGCGAAGCGCCTGTGGAGCGGCACGGCGACCGCCAAACCATGGACCTTGTGCGCGACGGTCTGGATAGGGTTGCCATGGGCACCTTGCTTTGGGACGCGCAGGGGCGGGTGCGTGTGGCGAACGCTGCCTGGAACGACCATGTGGGAAACGCACAGCCCGGCGACGCCGTCCGCCGCCTTGCCGCGACCATGCGGCGCCGCGGGCTCCTGCCGCCGGCTGGGGCGGTGCGCGGGGCCGACGTTCTCACCGCGCCCCAACAGGTGGATGTGGACACGCCAGACGGGCGGCGGTTGCGCTACAACACCTATCCCACGCTGACACAAGGCGTTTTGGCGACCGTCCTTGATGTGACCGAGCGCAGCCACGCCGAAGCGCGGGCCCGTGACATGCTGCGCGCTGCCGCCGAACCGCTGCAAGAAGGCATCATGCTGTTGGACCGCGGGAAGCGACTGGTCATGTGCAACGACGCCGCCCTTGCCATCCTCTTCCGCGGGATCGACCCGCCAAAGCCAGGAACCCACATTAAGGAGATCAACCGCGCGCTGATGGAGGGCGGTGTTCTGCCACCGCCGCAGGGCATCAGCTTTGAGGCGATGAACGAACGCTACATCGCGTTGATGGAAGCTTTTACGCAGAACTATGAGGCGACCCTTGGCGATGGCCGTGTGGTGATCGGGTCCGTCTATCCCACCGAACTTGGCGGTTACCTTTACACCCTGCGCGATGTGACCGATGCGCGGCGATCGGCCGAGGAAGCGCGCGACAATGCGGAGATCTTGAAGGCCATCATCGAGGCGAGTCAGGCGATGCTGTGTGTGGCGCGCGTCGAGGACGGCAGCCTCGTCTATGCTTCGCCAAGCTTTTACGAAACCTTTGGTCCTGTGCGCAGGATGCCGGAGATCTACGCCGACCTTGCCAATGACGATGAAGGCCTTGAGATCATGCGCGCCGGGGAGGGAGTCGGTGTCTCCCGCTGCCGGCGTCAGCGCGACAAGCATGGCCGTGTATTGGAAACCTTTAGCTCCTCCAAGGAGATCATGCACAGGGGTGAGCGGGTGATGGTGGTGACGTCGCTGGATGTGACCGAGTTCGAGGCCATGCGGGAGGCGCTGGAGGAGCAGCGGGACATCGCCCACCAGACCGAGAAGATTTCGGCCCTTGGTGAACTCCTTGCCGGCGTCGCCCACGAGTTGAGCAACCCCTTGTCGGTGATTGTGGGCTACGCGGGAATGCTGCGCGATGATGCGCGCGAGGACGATGTGCGCAGGCGCGCCGACCGTGTCGCGAAGGCAGCCGAGCGCTGTGCGCGGATCGTGCGCACGTTCCTGGCGATGGCCCGTCGCCGCCCGGCCAAGCTTCAGCCGTGCCCCGTCGACGATTTGATTGCGACGACGTTGATGGCCGCCGGCGGTCCGCTGCGCGCCGAGGGGGCCACGATTGTCGTGGATGCGCCTGTCTCGCTGCCAAGCGTTGCGGCCGACAGCGACCAGATTGTTCAGGTGCTCGCCAATTTGATCCAGAACGCGGCGCAGGCCATGCACGGGCGCGGCGCGGCGGGACGGCTGGAGATTGCCGCGCGCGCGAACGGCTCCAACGT
>JBCDCF010000702.1:0-2411 GCA_039182345.1 Pseudomonadota bacterium | reverse complement strand
TCCGAAATCCTCAAGGTTCTGTTCCAGAACGGGATTTCCGCACGACCGAAGCCCATATCCCTGCCGTCGGGTCTGTCGGGCACCTGGCAGGTGGGGGACATCACCGTCGGCGTGGTCCCCACCATCTCCATTGCCACAACGGTCCTTGCCCTTGCCGCCCTCACCTACGTCCTGCGCAGGACGGAGACGGGGATGGCCATGCGCGCCGCCGCGGAAGACTTTGAAATGCTGCGCCTTCTGGGCGTCAACGCCAATCGCGTCGTTGCCACAGCCTTTGCCCTTTCGGGCCTCCTTGCGGGCATTGCCGCCGTGGTGTGGACAGCCCAGCGCGGCTCCGTCGACCCATTGATGGGCTTCTTCCCCGTCCTCAAAGCCTTCATCGCCACGGTTCTGGGTGGTCTCGGGAGCCTCTCAGGCGCTGTGCTGGGCGGCTTCTTCGTGGGCGCTGTGGAGGTTTTCAGCCAGGCGTTTTTGCCCGACAGCCTTGCCCCCTACAGAGACGCCATCGTCCTCACCACGGTGATCGCGGTGCTTCTTGTGCGGCCCGACGGGCTCGTCCCCGCCGCGCGCGTGGACCGCAGCTAGGCCATGGGCTCAGGCATCGTCGGGAGGGGCAATCAGCCTGTCAGGCACAAAGGTCTCCTCACGCCAGCGGTCCAGCGTTTCAAGCCTTTTCTTAAGGGCGGGCCAGGTCTTGCGGTCCACCTCGGAGGCAATCAGCTCCACCAGGGCGGCAAGACCCACAAGGGTGTCCCAAGGGGTCGCCGCATCCACCTTGGCGCGGAAGGCGTGGCTGGCGATGCGCGCAATGGGGCTCATCCACATGTCGGTGAGGAGGATCACCTCCGCCCCACGCTCCTCAGCAAGGCGGGCGGTGACGGCGGTATCGGGCTGGTAGCGGCGAATGTCGAACACCACCAACACATCCTTCTTGCGCACGTTGACGAGGTCGTCGGTGCGCCCGGCCATGTCCTGGTCCATGAGCACCACCCGCGGGCGCATCTTGCGCAGGTGAAAGTCAAAGTGCCTGGCAAGGGGCGCGGTGAACGCACCGGCGGCAATGTAGACGGCGCGTCGGGGTGCTGCCAAAGCATCCACCACATGGGCAAGGGATGTCCTGTCCACCGCCTTCAAGGTTTCGCGGATGGCATCTTCGCAGCCGGCGCCGAACTGCGCGATGGGGTCGCCGGCTTCGGCCTTGTCCCTGCGCCGCACGGTGAGGGGGCCCGCGTCGGCAAGCTCGGCCCGCAGCGCCTGGCGAAACTCGGGGTAGCTTTCCATGCCGATTTTCGCCACCAGGCGCTGGATGGTGGCCGCACTCACCTGGGCGGCCTCGGCAAAGCCGGTGATGGAATCCAGACCGACCACAGGGTAGTGGGACAGAAGCACCTGCGCTGCCCGCCGCTCCGAGCGCGTCATACGGTCCAGCGCCGCTTCGACCCTGCTGCGCACACTTTGCGGTCTTGCCACGCCCGCTCCCGATTAGCCGATGTGCGCGAGGGTGCCGGTTTCGGCGCGGCAGCGCAATCGCCACCTGTCAGCCAAGGAGATGCACCGTGCCCAAACTGTCCGTGAAAGACGCCACGAAGGACGATCGCGAGCGCGCGGTGGAGCCTGACAAGACAGCCCTCATCTCCATCGACATGCAAAACGCCGAATGGAGCGAGGAGGCCGAGGCAGCCGCACGGGCCGGCGGGCCGAAGGCAAACAAGCTCGCCTACATGGAGCGGATCCGCAGTGTTCTCCTGCCCAACCAGACGCGCCTTCAGGATGCAGCGCGCGCAAAGGGCGTCGACGTCATCTACACCACCATCGAAGCGCTCACCCTGGATGGCCGCGACATCAGCCTCGACCACAAGATTTCGGGCCTCTTCCACCCCAAAGGCTCTTGGGAAGCGCAGATTATCCCCGCCGTCGCGCCCAAGGAAAACGACATCCTCATCCCGAAGACGGCATCGGGCTTCTTTAACGCCACCAATGTTGAGTACGTCTTGCGCAACCTCGGTGTGGAATACCTGGTGATCTACGGCATCTGCACCGACCAATGCGTGGAGACGACGGTGCGCGATGCCTGCGACCGCGGCTTCCTCGTGACGCTCGTCCCAGACTGTTGCGCGGCCGAAGAGCCCCCGCGCCACGATCGCTCCATCGACATGATGGACGGCCACTATGCAAGGGTCCGCTCCACCGACGAGGTGATCGCCGAGCTGACACGATAGACGGGCGGGTCGTGGTGTTTGCGGGCGCCGCCAGCTCTTTGAAAAACATTTTCGCAACCAATCATCAGTTTGGTGGAATAAACATCTGTCGGTGGCGTTCTTCCGGCGACCCTGCAATGAGGCAGGCTTCGCCAAAGGAAGAACCCCATGCAAATCCTCGAACGCTCCCGTCTTGAAACTGCCAAGAAGGCG
>JBCDCF010000701.1:0-2419 GCA_039182345.1 Pseudomonadota bacterium | reverse complement strand
GTCTACTCCCTCTTCCCCATTCTGAAGGAGCGGCGGCGGCAGCTTGCAGGCTCCCTTTCGGGCGGGCAGCAGCAGATGCTTGCCATCGGCCGCGCGCTGATGGGCTCGCCCCGCCTTCTGCTCCTTGATGAGCCGAGCCTTGGCCTTGCTCCCGTCATCATCTCCCAGGTGTTTGAGGCCCTGTCGGCGTTGAAGGCGGAGGGGCTGACCATTCTCTTGGTGGAGCAGAACGCACGCCTTGCCCTTGATGCGACCGAGAGGGCCGCCGTGATTGAAGGCGGGCGCATCGTCCACGAGGGCGCCAGCGAAACCTTGGCCTCGGACCCTGACGTTATCGCCCACTATCTGGGCCAAGCCGCATGACCCGGGCGGCACAACGACCGCACCGGCACAAAACCCAACGGAGGATCCCCATGACAGCGACCAGACACATGATCCGCGCAGGCGCGCTCGGCCTGTCGCTCTGCCTGATGCCGGCCATGGCATCGGCGGAGGACGTGAAGGTGGGGGTGGTGATCTCCTCCACGGGCACCTTCGCCTTCGTCGGCGACCCTTTGGTGAAAGGCATTCAGCTCGCCGCCAAGGAGATGGAAGAGGCGAACGCCTTCGGCGACCTCAATGTCGAGGTGGTGTTTGAGGACAACCGGTCCGAAAAGCAGGAGGCCATCACCCTCTTCAACCGCATGGGAACGGCCGATGATGCCGACATCGTCATCGGCCCTGTCTCCTCAGGCGAGGCGCAAGCCACAGCTCCCGTCGCCGTCGACCTTCAAATGCCCATGTTCACCACCGCCACCGACCCTGGCGTCCTGAAGGCCGGCGAGTGGGTGTTCAAGTCCACCGAGATTGCCGAAGTCTTTATGGGCGGCCTTGGCAAGTACGTGGCCGAGACGGTGAAGCCGGAGGCCTGCTTCGTGGTCTATATCCGCGACAATGAAGGCTATGTGCGCCAGTCCGACATCTTCCGCGACACCATCAAGGAGGGCGGCGTTCAGATCGCGGGCGAGGAATCCATCCTTGCCGCCGATTCAGATTTTACGGCCCTTGCCACCAAGATGGCCGCATCGGGCGCGGATTGCCTCTTCATGTCCACCCCGCCGGCGCAAGGGGCGAACATTGTCATCCAGGCCAAGCAGGCGGGCTTCCCTCTGGATGCTGTCCTGATCGGCAACACGGGCATGACCTCCGCCCAGTATACCGACACGGGCGGTTCGGCCGTGGCCGACACCTACATCCCCGCCGACTATCAGCCGGACGGAGTGAACGAGATGGCCAAGGCCTTCATCAAGAACTACACCGACACCTATGGCGTCACCCCTGATGGCTGGGCGGGCATGGGCTATTCCATGTTCCAGGTGGTGGCGAACGCCATCAAGAACGCTGGCGACTCCCCCACACGGGACTCGATCCGCGCCGCCATGGCTGCCACCAAGGACGTGCCCGTTGTCATCGGCACAGGCACCTTCTCCATCGATGAAGACCGCATCCCCCACTACGGCACCGTGATCCTGAAGTGGCAGGACGGTGCGTGGACCGCGCCGCAGCAGTAGCGGGCGAGAATGCCGGCGCGGCCTCAACTGGCCGCGTTGGCCACCCCTCCCCTTTGGGACGGATGGGCCTTGGCCTCCAAGGACGGGTCGAGGTGGAGCGCAGCATCGTACTGGGACAGGAACACCTGCCCGGTCAGATGCTGAAGGTAGTCGGTGCGCTTTAGGCGGTCCATCACAGGGCCCTTTACCTCCGACAGGTGGAAAGAGACCCCCATATCCTTCAGGCGCTGGCTGATGGCCTCCAGCGATTCAAGGGCGCTTGAGTCCACCTCATTGACGGCCGAGCACATGAGGATGACGTGCTTCAGCTCAGGCCGCTCCGCCGCCTCCTTCACGAATAAGTCTTCCAGGAAACGGCTGTTGGCGAAGAACAGGCTTTCATCCACCCTGACGCTCAAGATTTCAGGGCTGGTGATGACCTGGTGACGGTTGACGTTGCGAAAGTGCTGCGTGCCGGGCACCAGCCCCACAACGGCGTAATGGGGCCGTGAGGTCTTGAACAGGAAGAGGGCGAGCGAGGTGATCACCCCTGCCATCACGCCGGCATCCACACCCACCCCGAGGGTGATGAGTATGGTCACCGCCACGGCCACAAAGTCCGCCTTGGCGTAAACGAAGGTGCGTTTCAGCACCCCAAAGTCGATCAAGGAGAGAACGGCCACAATGATGGTGGCCGCAAGGGTCGCCACAGGAAGGTAGAACAACAGAGGCGTGAGGAAGACGGTGGCAAGCGCAATGCCCACCGCTGTGTAGGCCCCTGCGGCAGGGGTCTTCGCCCCTGCATCGAAGTTGACGACGGAGCGGGCAAAGCCCCCCGTCACGGGGTAGCCGCCGGAAAAGGCGCTGGCGAGGTTGGCGGTGCCAAGGCC
>JBCDCF010000700.1:0-2426 GCA_039182345.1 Pseudomonadota bacterium | reverse complement strand
GGGCGACCGACCATTGCCGCAGGAGGATGAAGGCGCCGATGGCAAGGGCGATGGCCGCTCCATTGGGCGCACCGTCCACCAGCACGGGGTCGTAGAAGGCAGCGCCCAGCAGGCCCACCACGGCCGCGTTCACCCCCGCAAGGGCCTTCCTGAGGGCGGGGAGCCTGCGAAGGTCCTCCCAAAACGGCAAGATCCCGAGGACCAGAAGAACCGACGGCAGAAAAATGCCGATGAGCGCGACGACAGCCCCCGCCGCCCCGCCAAACGGCTTGGCGACACTGCCGAGGAAGGCCGCAAAGGTGAACAGCGGCCCCGGCACCGCCTGGGCAGCGCCATATCCGGCAAGGAAGGTGCTTTCGTCCACCAGGCCCGCCATCTCGTTTTGCAACAGCGGCAGCACCACGTGGCCGCCGCCGAACACCAAGGCGCCCGCACGATAGGTCCTGTCCAGAAGGTCCAGCGCCGCGCCGAGGTGCGCCAGAAGCGGCAGGCCCACGAGGAGGATGGCGAAGGCGGCAAGACAGGCAATGGCCCATCCCTTGGGAATGGTGGCTGGCGCCGCTTCACCCCGCTCTGGCGTGTCCGCGGTGGCAAGGACGAGCCCTGCCAGTCCGCCGGCCACAATCACCCCCACCTGGGCAAGGGCGCGATAGCCTTCGGGCGTGGTGAGGATGGCGATGGCGGCGACGGCCGCGATGGTGGCAAGGGTGCGCGTTGCGGCCAACTGGCCCGCCATACCAAGGAGCGCATTGGCCACGACCGCAACAGCTGCCGCCTTCAACCCCAAGAGCCAGCCCGCCCCGTCCTCCACTCCCGTGACGCCGAGGAGAAGGCCGAAGGCGGCAAGGGCGATGGCGGATGGCAGCGTGAAGGCCGTCCACGCCGCCACCATGCCCAAGAGTCCTGCACGGCGCAGGCCAAGCGCCATCCCCACCTGGCTCGACGCCGGCCCCGGCATGAACTGGCACAGCGCCACAAGGTCAGCATAGGCCGCGTCCGACAGCCAGCCGCGCCGCTCGACAAAAGCGGTGCGGAAGAAACCAAGGTGCGCCACAGGCCCGCCGAACGCCGTGAAGCCGAGGGGCAGGAAGGCGGCAAAGACTTCGCGTGGGGTCCCTTGGTGAGCGGGTGTGTCGGTCAAAGAAAGGTCTCTTGGGCTAACGGTGCAGAGGGTGCACTCCACGTTCGCGTCGGTCCATGACGGGGCTGTGACAGCGTTGGGCTGCGGGGATCGACGCTACAGCAATCGCGCCAGATGCTGCGTGCTCTACCCGGAACCCCTTTGGGGCCAGTTCCACTGGGGCCGGTCGTGGCCCTCAGCGGTGGTCTCGCCGAAGGATTTCGTCAGATGCAAAGGCAGCGCACCACCGCCGACCAGCGCGTCCACCAGTTCGGGCGCATGGGAGACGACGATGATCTGCGTGTTTGCTGCGGCCGCCACAATCAACCGGCCGAGGGCGGGCAGAAGATCAGGGTGAAGGCTGGTCTCAGGCTCGTTGAGGACGATGAGAGGGGGTGGCCGCGGCGTCATCATCGCGGCGGCAAGGCACAGATAGCGCAAGGTGCCGTCGGAGAGTTCGGCAACGCTGAGCGGCCGCAGCAGGCCAGGCTGGCGCATGACAAGGCCAAACAGCCCCTCGGTGGCCTCAACGGCAATCTCGGCACCCTCGAAGGCATCGTCGATGGCGGTGTCGAAGCCGGCACTGTCGCCAATCTCGCGGATGGTTTGGATGGCGGCAGCAAGGTCCGCCCCGTCGGAAGACAGGGCAAAGGTCCGCGTGCCGATGCGTGTGGCGCGGGCAGGAGCCCCCTGGTCGGTGCGCACAGCATCATAAAACCGCCAGGCCCGCATGCGCTCGCGCACGGTCAACACCTCGGGCGCCCGCTTAGGGTCGGCCACATGGGTCATCATCGATTCGTAAGGGGGGAGGGTGGTGACGATGGTTTGCCGTGTGCCGTCTTCGTCAAGCACGGTGACGGCAGGACCCATGCGGTTGGCAAGAACGTTGGAGCGTTTCATCTTCTGCCCCGCCCACAACCCTTCCGCTTTGATCTCAGGGTCGCGGTTGAAGGCTGAGACGCCGCTTTGGACCGGCAGCCCAAGGTCCACAGCGTAGCCGTAGTCCTCGTCCGCAAACCCCACCTTCAGTGCCACGCGGCCACGGCGCACCGCCCCTTGGATGGGCACATCGCGTTTGCGCATGGCGCGGGAGATTTTTTCAGGCCCGGCCCAAAGGGTGGATTGCAGGCCGCCCTCTGCGGCAAGGGAGGCAATGGCACGCCCCTGCGCCACGTCGGCGAGGAGGCGAAGCGACCGATAAAGGCTGGATTTGCCGGCGCCGTTGGGGCCCGTCACCACGGTGAGGGGCGCCAGTTCCACCACGAAATCGCGGAGCGAACGGTAACCGCTCACCGCACGGATGGTC
>JBCDCF010000699.1:0-2438 GCA_039182345.1 Pseudomonadota bacterium | reverse complement strand
TCCATATTGGCCGTGCCGGAGGGGCTGACCGCCCCGCCATGGATGCGCGTTAGGAGCCGGCGCCCTGCCAGTTCGTTGAGGTCCTTGCGGATGGTTTGGGGCGAGACCGTGAAGCGCGCGGCAAGGTCTTCCACCATCACCCTCCCCTCGCGCTTGGCAAGCTCCACTATGGCCGTGTGTCGCGGAATCTTGGGTGCACCAACGGATGCCTTAGCGGCATCGCGGGCTTTCGTTTGGTTTCGTCATAGGGGTCATGGTGCAAGAAACGAAACGAAAAGGCCAGCCCCCGACCGCGCGGCCGGCGCCCGACAGACCGTCCTAGCAATTGGCATTTGTACATCGCCCTGTTGCGAGCTACATGGCGTTTATGACCGACAGTGCAGCATCGGCAGAACGATTGGAGCAGGCGCTGCGCGCGGATGGCGTGCGCATCACGCGTCAGCGCGCGGCCATCCTCAAGGTCCTGTCGGAAGCGCAGGATCATCCGGACGCGACCGAGTTGCATCGCCGCGCCCGCGACATTGACGAATCGGTGTCGCTCGCCACCGTCTACCGCACCCTTGCAGCGCTGGAGGAACAGGGGATCGTCCACCGCCATTCCTTCGACGGGACGCCGGCACGCTTTGAGACCACCGACCTTCCCCACCACGACCACATCATCGACCTTGATACTGGCGCGGTGGTGGAGTTTCGCTCAGACAAGATTGAAAAGCTGCAGGCGGAAATTGCCGAAGCGCTGGGCTACGAGGTGGTGCGACACCGTCTCGAACTGTACTGCCGGAAGCGCTGAGACGGCCTGGCACGTTTATGGTGGGTGTGACCAAGCCTGGCGACCTGACTGTCTCCGACATCCTCACAGTCTACGACAATGCCAGCACCAAACCTTGCCTTGTGCGCACTGAAGATGGCGCGAAATGGGTCATGAAGCTGGCCGGCGCCGGACAGGGACCTGCGGGGCTGATGTGGGAGTTCATCGGCCTTGGGGTTGCCCGCGCCTTCCGCGTGCCCGTGCCTGAGGCACGCATCATCCACCTTCCCGAGGGCTTTCCCTGGCAGGTGGGGACGGATGAGTATGACGAGATGTTGCAGCGCTCGTTCGGCCCCAACCTTGCCATTGCCTACGTGGAGGAGGCGGAGGCGCTGACGGCCGCTGAGGCCCTGGAGCTCCCCCAAACGCTGGTGGACCACATTGCCGCAGCCGATGCGTGGCTGTGCAACGTGGACCGCACCCACCGCAACACCAACCTGTTGCGCGCGCCTGACGGCACGATCCACGTCATCGACTATGGGGCGTGCCTGTTTGGCCCACGGGCCCTCGCGCGCCGTTATGCCGCCCCGTCCCTTCCGGCCCACCACCTGTTCCAAGCCCGTGCGCAAAACCCCGTCAGCCGCCCCGCGTTCGACTGGGAGGCGATGATCGCGCCTTTGCCTGCCGCGTGGCTTGCCTCCATCGGGCTTGACCACACAAGCCTGTTGGAGCGCTTGCGGGCGGCCGAAGAGGCTGTCGGCGCCATGGCCGCCAGGCGCTGAACCGAAGGCCGCGCGTCCCCCACCGCCCAAACAATGCGCAGGCAAAGGGCGTCCTGGCGCTTTTGGCCGACCCCGGCCTGTGCTACCGGGGTCTTGCCCCAGTGGGCCAAGAATCGTTTTGGAGGAAGTCCATGATCATCCGTTCCGTCGCCATTGCCGCGGCGCTTCTTGCTGCCACAGCGTTGACGCCCGCCGTCGCCGACACGTCTGAAAAATCCATCGCCCTGTCCAACAACTATGCCGGCAATTCCTGGCGCCAGGCGATGCTGCGCTCCTGGGAGAAGGTGACCAGCCAGGCCGTGGCCGACGGTGTGGTTACCGCGGCCGATGCCTTCACCACCGCGGAAAACCAGGTGACGGAGCAGGCCGCGCAGATCCAGAACCTCATCCTTCAGGGGTATGATGCCATCGTCATCAACGCTGCCTCGCCGGAAGGCTTGAACGGCGCAGTGCGCGAGGCTTGCGATGCCGGCATTATCGTCGTCTCGTTCGATGGTGTGGTCACCGAGCCTTGCGCCTGGCGCATTGCGGTGGACTTCCAGAAAATGGGCAAGGACCAGGTGGAATACTTGGCCGGCCGCCTGCCTGATGGTGGCGACCTTCTCGAAATCCGCGGCCTTGCAGGCGTCTTCGTGGACGATGAAATCTCCGCAGGCATTCATTCCGGCGTGGAAGAGCATCCGAACTTCAGTATTGCAGGCTCCGTCCACGGCGACTGGGCGCAGGACGTTGCTCAGCGCGCGGTGGCCGGCATCTTGCCGAGCCTTCCCCCTGTGGTGGGCGTTGTCACCCAGGGCGGTGACGGCTATGGCGCGGCCCAGGCGTTCAAAGCGGCAGGAAGGGACATGCCCATCATCGTCATGGGCAACCGCCATGACGAGCTGACCTGGTGGAAAGAGCAGAAGGAC
>JBCDCF010000698.1:0-2441 GCA_039182345.1 Pseudomonadota bacterium | reverse complement strand
TCCTGACGGAGGCACAGACCCTGTCAAGAAAGCCGCAAGTCTGTGCCGGGCTCAGTCCTTGTCCAGTGGGCCTGAAATCTTCGAGCTGAAGCCGTAGACCACCCGCCCGCCACGCAAAGCGATCAGATGGACGGTCCGCTCCTGCCCAGGCTCGAAGCGCGTTGCCGAGCCGGAGGGAATATCAAGGCGCATCCCCCGCGCCGCCTCCCGCTCGAACGCCAGCGCGTTATTGGCCTCGTAAAAGTGGAAGTGGGAGCCCACCTGCACCGGCCTGTCGCCTGTGTTGGCCACCGTCAGCGCCACCACCTCCAAGCCTTCGTTCAACTCAATCTCACCGTCTTGTGTGATCACTTCGCCTGGGATCATCGGCGTCGGTCCTTCTTGCGCTTAGGGCGGTCAGCGGATGGGGTGGTGAACGCTGACGAGCTTTGTGCCGTCGGGGAAGGTGGCCTCCACCTGGACGGTGTGGATCATCTCCGCAACGCCGTCCATGACGCTGTCGCGGTCCACAACCTGTGCCCCGGCCTCCATCAACTCGGCGACGGTTCGCCCGTCCCGTGCGCCCTCCATCACAAAATCGCTGATGAGGGCGATGGCTTCCGGGTAGTTCAGCTTCACACCGCGCGCGCGCCGTTTGCGGGCGACCTCTGCGGCAACGGCGATCAAGAGTTTGTCTTTCTCGCGCGGCGAAAGGTTCATCGATGGATCATCCCAAGTCCTGCGGCGATGGGGTCTCCGCCGCCTTATAATCTTCCAAACACCGCCCGCATGGCTGAGGCGGTGCGTCGCCCTACAAACTCCAGGCCCGTGGCAGGCTCCGTGTTGAGAGCGCCACCACAAGCCGGCCCAAAGCATCCTGCAAGGCCGTATGGTCTCGCGCAAGAACCCTTGCAAGGATGAGGCCATTGACGGTCGTCGCCCCTGCGCGAACGTCAGCCAACCCCGCCACCGCGTCCCGTGCGCGCTCAACGCCAGCGGACCCATCAACCCCTTCGCGCGGCTTGTGGATGACAATGCCGAACGCCCGAGCATCCCCGAGGCCAGCGGCGGTGCGCACCCGTTCAAGCACACCCGCACTTAGCCTAAGGGCATCCACAAAGGCGAGCGTTCCATCCACGGTGACGCTGATGCGGTCGTTGACGGTGGTCTGGCGCACCGCCTCGCCCATCGCCGCACGGCCGAGCACCATCCCCTCGCACAGGGTGAAGGTACCTGTGCCATGGGCATCGATTGTGGTGCGCCGGTGAAGGCGGCTCTCCTGGAACAAGATGGTGGGCTGCGGCCAGTGCAAAAGCTCCGCGCCGTCGTGAACGGCCATCTCCTGGCGCACCATCGCAAAGGCATCATCGCTCTTGTACACCCGCTCGCACGCAAGGGTAGAGACGAGGAGCGTGTGGCGCTCGGCAACGCTTGTGGTGGCAAAGGTGTCGCCCCCCGCAAGCCCGCCGGAGGTGTTAAGGAGGAGTGCCTCCACCCCATCGGGCGCGCTTAAAGGGAAGCGCAGCTTGGCCGAACCTTCCTGGAAGGCACTCAACAGTTGCGGCCTGCCGTTCCTGTCGCCGAGCCGCACGCGGGTGCGCCCGTGACTGCGTTGCAGCGTTGGGGGATAGGCCCCCGTGTCCGCCCTCACCCCTGCCGGCTGGCGGCAACGGCCGCTTCGATGAAGGCAACGCCTGCCACCCCATCCGCCACGGTGGGGTAAAGGGTGCCTTCAGGGCCCGGCGTGCCTGTCTTGTGTGCGGTGATGGCATCGGCGGCCGCGCCATAGATGGTGGCGAAGGCTTCCAGATAACCCTCAGGGTGGCCTGCGGGGATGCGGGTGACCTTGGCGGCCGCCTCATCGGCCCCGCTGCCGCCGCGGGTGAGAAGGCGCTTGGGCTCGCCGATGGGCGTGTACCACAGGGCGTTAGGGGATTCTTGCGCCCACTCCAGCCCGCCTTTATCGCCATAGACCCTGAGGGTCAGGGCGTTCTCGTTGCCTGGCGCCACCTGGCTGCACCACAGCATGGCCCGCGCCTCGCCGCTGCGCAGAAGGACGAACGCATTGTCGTCCAGCGTGCGGCCCGGGACGAAGCTGTGAAGGTCCGCGCTCGCCACCTCAAACGGCAGACCGGTGACGAAACACGCCAGTTGATAGGCATGGGTGCCAATGTCGCCGATGGAGCCGCCGTTGCCTGCCTGTTGAGGGTCGGTGCGCCAGGAGGCTTGTTTCTGCCCTGTGTCTTCAAGGGCGGTGGAGAGCCAGTCCTGCACATATTCCACATTGACCACGCGCACGGTGCCGATCATCCCGTCCGCCACCATCTGGCGGGCCTGTCGCACCATCGGATGGCCCGAATAATTGTGGGTGAGGACGAAGACGAGCCCGGTCTCCTCCACCAGCTTTTCCAGCGCCTTGGCGTCGTCCAAGGATGTCGTCATCGGCTTGTCGCAGATGACGT
>JBCDCF010000697.1:0-2446 GCA_039182345.1 Pseudomonadota bacterium | reverse complement strand
GAGGCGGTGGATGCGGCCCTCAACAAGGCGTCCATCATGCTGTCGGGCCTTTCCTCAGGGGCCGGCGTGGTGATGACCAACAAGTCCGACATTCGCCTCAAACACATCGAATATGTGTCGCTGGACCCCGGCAAGGCGCTGGTGGTGCTGGTGGGCGAGGACGGCTCGGTTGAAAACCGTCTGACCGAGCTTCCCGCGGGCTTGCCGCCATCGGCCTTGCAGGAGGCGTCGAACTATCTGAACGCCAACATCCGCGGCCGCACTGTGAGCGAGGCCCGCTCCATCATCGAAGCGCGCGAGCAGGAAGAGCGCGCGGCCCTTGATGAGTTGACCAAGAAGCTGGTGCGCCAGGGGATTGCCACCTGGAGCGAGGCCACAGCGGGCGGGCCTGGCGCCTTGATCGTTCACGGCCGCGCCAACCTTTTGCAAAACCTTGAGGTGCGCGACGACTTGGACCGGGTGCGTCAGCTCCTGGACGATCTGGAGACCAAGCGCGACTTGGTGCAGCTGTTGGATCTTGCCGAAGAGGGCGACGGTGTGCGCATTTTCATCGGCTCGGAGAACAAACTGTTTTCCCTGTCCGGCTCTTCTTTGATCTTGTCGCCTTACCACGACAAACATCGCCGAACGGTGGGTGTTCTTGGCATTATCGGCCCCACCCGCCTGAATTATGCGAAAATCATCCCTGCGGTGGACTATACGGCCCAGGTGGTCGGCAAACTCATCAAGTAATGCAACCCAAGTGCAGGCTTAAGCGTTTATGGCCACGGCGACCCGTTTGCGTTAAGGTATTGCGTACGCGACCGGTGCTGCGACCCGGCAAGGGCGATTGTCAGGCGGTGTTGGCTTGGCTTTCGGGGTCGGCTCTCAGCAGCGGATGACCCGCTAAGGAGAAGGTTTATGAGAATTTGTCTGGCGGTGGCCTCTGTGCTGGCGATGATGGGCACGGCAATCGCACAGGACATCCCGCAGATCACGGTGCGGCCGTTGGATGACGGCAGGGGCACCGGCCCGGTCTATTACGGACCCTATGGGCGGGACTTGCCAGGCGTCTCGATGTTTGCTGGCCGGGCGGCCCCTGCTACGCCCGACTTTGCCGAAGGTGGCGTGAAGCTGCCCAGCGGCAACAAGATCGCCAACGAATACACCTATAGCGGTCGCCCTCTGCCGCCGCTCGACGCATGGCACGGGACGTTGAGCCCGGGGTTTGCCTTCTAGTCCAACACTGCCGGCACCTGTTGATTGACGGGCGCCACGGCCGGTATGCGCCGGCCGTTGAGGGGCTATGCGCACGATCCGTGCCTTTGCGGGCACGGTTCGGCTTGCGAGATTGCGGCACAGGCTCGATAAGAGTTTTTCGCCACACGAAGGCGGCGTGTCTGGGGCGCGCACCGACTGTGCGCAAACCCGTCGAGCTCTAACCGAACGGACCTGATGCCATGGCTTTCCTTGCCGACACTCTCTCTCGCGTCAAACCCTCAGCCACCATCGCCGTCACCACCAAGGCGGCCGAGCTGCGCCGGGCCGGCCGCGATGTGATCGGCCTTGGCGCCGGCGAGCCTGACTTCGACACGCCCGAGAACGTCAAAGAGGCCGCCATTGCCGCAATCCGCGATGGCAAGACGAAGTATACCCCCGTCGACGGCATTCCTGAGCTGAAAGAGGCCATTGTCGCCAAGTTCGCCCGCGACAACGACCTTGAATACGCCACCAACGAGATCACCGTTGGCACAGGCGGCAAGCAGGTCCTCTACAACGCGCTGATGGCCACCTTGAACCCTGGCGACGAGGTGGTGGTCCCTGCCCCTTACTGGGTCTCCTACCCCGACATGGTGCTCCTGGCTGGCGGCACGCCCGTCCCGGTGGAAGCCAAGGTGGAGGACGGGTTCAAGCTGCGCGCCGACGCCCTTGCCAAAGTGCTGACGCCCAAGACCAAGTGGGTCATCCTCAACTCGCCCTCGAACCCTTCGGGCGCGGCTTACACGCGCGAGGAGTTGAAGGCGCTGACCGACGTGATTGTCGAACACCCCGATGTGTGGGTGATGACCGACGACATGTACGAGCACCTCATCTACGACGATTTCACCTTCATCACGGTGGCGCAGGTGGAGCCGCGGCTGAAGGAGCGCACGCTGACGGTGAACGGCGTGTCCAAAGCCTACGCCATGACAGGCTGGCGCATTGGCTACGCCGGCGGACCCCAGCCCCTCATCAAGGCGATGGCGAAGATCCAGTCACAGTCCACCTCCAACCCCTCGTCCATCTCCCAATGGGCGGCTGTGGAGGCGCTGAACGGACCGCAGGACCACATTGCCGCCAACAATAAGGTGTTTCGTGAGCGGCGCGACCTTGTGGTCTCCATGCTGAACCAGTCGAACGGGATCAAATGCCCGACGCCTGAAGGCGCGTTCTACGTCTATCCCTCCTGCGATGGGGTGATCGGGCG
>JBCDCF010000696.1:0-2450 GCA_039182345.1 Pseudomonadota bacterium | reverse complement strand
CGTCTGGGCCTACGTTCAAACCATCAAGCCCGTCAGCAACACGGTGGATGTGAACCAGCTTGCCTTCCCGTTCGACGTGCGGGCGAGCCTTTATGTTTGGCGTGCGCGCTACTTCACCGATGAGCGTTTCCAGCCCGACTCGAACGAGAGCGATGAGTGGAACCGCGGCGCCTACATCATCAAGGCCCTCGCCCACTGCGGCGCCTGCCACACCCCGCGCGATGCGCTTGGTGGGTCCATCACCTCCCGTGCGCTCCAAGGGGCGCAAGTGGAAGAGTGGTATGCGCCCGACATCTCCAACGGCCCCCGCTCGGTCATTCGCGATTGGGACGTTGAGCGGCTCACCAAGTTTTTGATGGGCGAGAGCGAGAACAACCACGTGGCGCTCGGTTCCATGGCGCGTGTGGTGGACGACCTCAGCCGGATGCGCCCTGAGGACGTGAAGGCTGTGGCCGTCTACCTGAAGAACCAGCCGGAGACCGACACCGAGCCGCCCACCCCACGCGGCGTTGCCGCCGACGAGGCAACGCGCGAGCGCTGGGCGGACGTCTACGCTGCCAACTGCGTCTCCTGCCACGGCACCAATGGCGAGGGGCTCGACGGGGTCGCAGCCTCACTGGTGGGGGCCGGCGGTGTCGTCGCGGCACAGCCCGACAACATCATCTCGGTCCTGCTCGAAGGTGTGGCACCGCGTGGCGACTATGGTCTGATGCCAAGCTTCCGCACGGTCTTGAGCGATGAGGAGATCGCAGGGGTCGCCAACCACGTACGCACCTCCTGGGGCAACGATGCGCCCGCCAACGCCACCGCTGCCATGGTCGTCACCTTGCGCAACATGACCGAGGCTGCGCCCGGCACCACGGCAGCAACCACCTGCCCTGCCGTTGCGGCCGACATGTCCAACGAGGCGATCCGCAAGGAGGTGACTGGGCTTGCCGGCATGTCCGCCCTCGACAGCGATGCCATGGACCGTCTGGCAAAGGCTTACAAAGAGGCCTTCCCTGACGCGACGCTGACCGACACCATCACGAACTTGGGTGGCCTGTTCTGCAGGGATGTGCTGGCAACGGGCGCATCAAAGGGCACCGTGGTGTCGCGCCAGCTCTCGTTCATGAACGCGCTGGTGGACATTGATTCGCGCCAGTAGCGGACCCCTGGGCCGGCCCGTCGCGGTCGGCCCAGCACCCCTCACCCCATCAAGCCGCGCCGGACAAGGTTGAGGCCAGCGATGATGAGCACGATCAGCGTTGCCTTGCGAAAACGGTCCTGATCCAGCCTGTCCTGGACGAGGATACCGAGGAAGACCCCGGCCAGCGCAGGCACCAGAAGAAGCGCCGAGAACGGCGCGGTCGCCGCATTCAACAGACCCGAATTGACGTGCGCCAGCGCCAGAACGATGGCCGACAGGCCGAAGACCACGCCGAGCACACGCACCTGTTCAGCCTTAGGGGTGTTGAGTGCCGTCAAGTACATCACCGTAGGCGGCCCCCACACCCCCGACAGGCCGCCGATGAAGCCTGCCATGGAGCCCAAGATCAGCTCCGCCTTCAGCCTGTGCTCTTTGGTGATGGTGAACTTCACGCCCAGAAGCTGGATCAGGGCGAACACCACCACAGGAATGCCGAGCATCAGGAACAGCGCTGAGTCCGACACCACACGCACGAGCTGAGCGGCAAAGCCGATCACCACCATGACGGTGAGAAGGAAGCGCCAGTGCGCCTTCACCGACCCCCACGCCGCCTCCACCCCTTGGCGGAAGGCCTGCACCACATTGGTGGCGAGCGTCGGGATGATGAGCGCCGCCAGCGCCAACTCAGGCGCCAAGAATGTGCCAAGGCCCGACACCATGATCATCGGCATCGCAAACCCCACCGCGCCCTTCACGAAGCCGGCAAGGAGGGTGATGAGCACGATGACGGCCCACAGGGTGGGGGCAAGTTCGGGAAGCAAACGGCAGCTCTTTCGGAAGGAGGCCCAAGCTATGCCAGATTGCCTCGCCCAACGCCAAGCCCACCGGTGGGCTGATACGTGAGGGTGCCGCCGGCTACCCGACCGCGCCGGTCAATTCCCGGCGAGGCGCCCCTCCACCCAGCGGGCCGTGCGCAACAGGCGGGCGTCCTCACCAGGCCGGCCCACCACCTGCACACCAAGGGGCAGGCCTTTGGAGCCCTTTGCCACGGGAAGGTTCACGCACGGCGCGCCGACAAAGGTCCACAGCGCGTTGAAGACGGCCGTGCCCGTGGCGCCGATGCCGTCAGGCGCTTCGCCGATGGCCGACGGTGTGATGATGGCATCGTATCGGTCGAACACAGCGTTCAGCCCGCCTGCCAGCGCCCCTTGAAGCTCTCGCGCGGCCAGGTAGTCCCGCGCGGAGTGGGCAACGCCCTCAAGGTACGCCTCTTTGAGGATGTCGCTAAAGGCGCCGGCGTCGCGCCATTACTATGAGCGCG
>JBCDCF010000695.1:0-2461 GCA_039182345.1 Pseudomonadota bacterium | reverse complement strand
GTCATGAAGTGGGTGTGAAGGTCGCGCACAGAGAGCGCAGGCGCCTCGCTCACCGCTGAAGCCGCGGGTTGAGGACATCGCGAATGCGGTCGCCCACAAGGTTGATGGAGACAATGGTGATCAAGAGCGCAATGCCTGGAAAGACGGAGATCCAGTAGCGGCCCGACAGGATGTATTCAAAGCCGTTGGCAATCAAAAGCCCAAGGCTCGGCTGGGTGATGGGCATCCCAAGGCCAAGGAACGACAATGTGGCCTCCAAGGCGATGGCCGCAGCGATCTGCACCGTTGCCACAACGATGAGGGGGGCGATGCAGTTGGGCATCAGGTGGCCGAACATGATGCGCCTGTGGGAAAGGCCGAGACACTTGGCAGCGTCGATATACTCACGCCGTCGCTCCACAAGTGCCGAACTGCGCACCGTTCGGGCGAAGTAGGCCCACTGAACGGCCACAAGCGCGATGATGATCTTGTCGATCCCCTGGCCGAGGACGGCGAGCATGATAAGCGCCAGGAGGATCGCCGGGAAGGACAGCTGAAACTCCACAACGCGCATGATGATGGTGTCGACGAGACCGCCGAAATAGGCCGCCGTCAGCCCCACTGTGGTGCCGATCAACAAGGCAAAGAGCCCTGCCATCACCCCCACACCAAGGGAGATGCGAAGGCCGTAGATGATGGCGCTATAAAGGTCGCGCCCCTGGTCGTCGGTGCCGAGCCAATGGGTCATCCCGCTCATCCCCACTTCGCCAGGCTCAAGCCGGCTGTCCATGAGGTCGAGGCTGGCAAGATCGTAAGGGTTTTGCGGGGTGATGAAGGGGGCAAACACTGCCGCGAGCACAATGACGATGCAAAGGACAAGGCCGATCAACGCCATGGGGCTTTCGGCAAAGTCGCCTGCAAAGCGGGCAAAGCCTTCCCTTTGGGGGCCAAGGTCCACCGGCTCGGCGGGCGCGGGAGGCTCGCCGGACACAGGGCGGTCGTGGGCCTCCACGCTCATTCGTCCATCTCCGACAGGCGCACCCGCGGGTCGATCACCGAATAGGTGATGTCGACGATGAGGTTGATCACCACGAACATGAGGACCGTCATCATCAGGTAGGCGACGATGATGGGCCGATCGAGAAGGTTGATGCTGTCGATGATGAGTTTGCCCATGCCTGGCCAGGAGAACACCGTCTCCGTCACCACCGCAAAGGCAATGACGGAGCCCATCTCAAGACCCAAGACGGTTACGATGGGGATCAAGATGTTGCGGAAGGCATGGACGAAGACCACGCGGGAGCGCTTCAGCCCCTTGGCGCGGGCGTACTTGATGTAGTCCTGCTGCAAGGTTTCCTTCATGCCCGCACGGGTGAGGCGGATGACGAGGGAGATCTTGAAGAGGGCCAGGTTGAGGGCCGGCATGAACAGGTGAGAGAGCCCGTCCCAGGTGAGGAAGCTCACCTGAATGCCCAACAGCGACACCGTCTCCCCGCGTCCCCCTGAGGGGAGCCAGCCCATCTCCACCGAAAACAGGAGGATCAGCATGAGCCCCACCCAGAAACTGGGCAGGCTGAAGCCGAGGATGGAGCCCGTCATGATGGCGCTGGAGAACCAGGAATTGGGCCAGTAGCCCGCCGCCATCCCAAGGGGAATGCCGAACACAAGTGCCAAAAGCATGGATGCGATGGCCAACTCCAGCGTCGCCGGCATCGCCTCGAGGATGAGTTTGAGCGCAGGCTCGTTATAGATGAAGGAGTTGCCCAGATCCCCTTGAAGGGCCCTCACAACGAAGTAGCCGTACTGCTCGATGATCGGCTTATCGAGGCCAAGACGCTCGATGGCCTGCTGTTTGATCTCAGGCGTCGCATCGGGATTGATGAGGATTTCCACAGGGTTGCCGATGGCATAGACGCCGACGAAAACGATCATCGACATCACAACGATGATCATCGCGCCCTGGACAACGCGCCTGATGATGAAGAGCGTCAAACCGCCCCCTCCGTCCCTGCACCGGGTGGGGATCCCGGCGCTTTTGTGGCAGCAAGAACCACGCCAGTGCGAAAGGTCCTTGAGCAAAGAGGGAGTGTGACGGCAGGTTAAACGCGCTTCAAGCGCCTTCTACGGCGCCCACCGACGGATGTCCCCATGCGCCTTCACGAAAAAACCGCCATCATCACCGGTGCCTCTTCAGGGCTCGGGCGCGCCATGGCCCGCCGGTTTGCCGCCGAAGGGGCCCACGTTTTCCTCGCCGACATGGATACAACGCCGCGAGAAGGCGGGGCGCCGACGGTTGAGGTGATTGCCGAGGAGGGCGGGTCGGCCACCTTCATGCGATGCGATGTGTCGCGGTGGGAGGATGTGGACGCCGTGGTCAGCGCGGCGGTGGCAGCGCGCGGGCGGCTCGACATCATGGTCAACAACGCAATGACCGGCCGCTACCCGCCGAAGAGGCTGACCGACACCACGCTGGAGCACTGGC
>JBCDCF010000694.1:0-2462 GCA_039182345.1 Pseudomonadota bacterium | reverse complement strand
GTGATGATGAGCGCCTGGAGCGCGGCCCGCCGTGCGGCGCTGCGGTGATGGTCAAACCCGATCAACAGGAACGAGGTGATGGACGTCAGCTCCCAGAAGATGAACAGGGAGATGAGGTCGTCCGCCAGCACAAGCCCAAGCATTGCCCCCATGAACAGAAGCAAGAACGCTAGGAAGCGGCCCTGGTGGTGGTGCCCTTTGAGATATCCGCCGGCATAAATCACGATCAGCGTGCCGATGCCTGTGATCAACAACGCGAAGGTGAGCGACAGACCGTCGATCAACATGGCGTAGCGCACGCCCAGCGACGGCGCCCAGTCCACCCCGAAGGTGAGACTGTTGCCCTCCGACACGGTGGGCACCATGCCAAGGAAGACAACGAACAGAACCGCAGGCACAATCGCCAACAGCCAACCCGCGTTGCCGCCCATGGCTTTGACGAGTGTGGGCGCAAACAGCGCGGCAGCGAACGGCGCCAACGCGAGCACCAACACAGTTTCAGGAGGGAGGAAGGGCACCTAGAGCTCCGTCAGGCGGGTGGGTCAGTCCAAAAGGCAGGCACGACAACGCAATCGCCGCCAAACCCTTTCCCAGGAACTGGTGCGACCGCATATCCCGTAAAGATGGGCAGGAGGACAATCGTGTCGACAACCGACGCAACAGGAAAGATTCGAAAGAGCGACGCAGAGTGGAAAGCCACCCTGACACCGGAGCAATACCGCGTCACGCGCAAGCATGGAACAGAGCGTGCGTTCACAGGCCCGCACCAGCATGAAAAGCGGCCCGGTGTGTTCACCTGTGTGTGTTGTGGGAAGCCGTTGTTCCGCACCGAGGCAAAGTTCGAGTCAGGCACAGGCTGGCCGAGCTTTTATGAGCCGATTGCCGAAAACGCTGTGGCCGAGCATGACGACCGCTCACTGTTCATGCGCAGGACCGAGGTGCGCTGCGCCGCCTGCGAGGCGCACCTTGGCCACGTGTTCCCCGACGGGCCCGAGCCCACAGGCCAGCGCTACTGCATGAACGGCGTTGCCCTCGACTTTGAAGCAGACGACAAGGCAGACGACCCATCGTGAAGCTTGACAAAGACGTCAGCGCGAGGCCGGCGGCAGACCGCCGGCCAAGCCGCACCACCCACCATGGCATTCCCCTCGACGACCCTTATGCCTGGCTGCGCGCCCACAATTGGCGCGAGGTCATGCAGGACCCGTCCGTCCTTGCCGACGACATTGCCGAGTATCTGGACGACGAGAACGACTACACCGAGGACGTTCTTGAGCCCTTCCAGGACATCCAAAAGGCCCTCTTCACCGAGTTGAGGGGCCGCATTGTGGAGGATGACTGGTCGGTGCCCTCCGTGGACGGGCACTATGGCTACGGAGCGTCCTACAATCGCGGCGCCGAGCATCCGCGCCTCATCCGCATGGCGCGGCACGCCGCCGAAGCCGTCTCGCCCGACGCACCGCCCTCAGCGCCGGAAATCCTTCTGGACGCCAACCGCGAGGCCCTCGACCAAGCCTACTTCCGCCTTGGCTCTGCCAGCCATTCCCCCGACCACGAAAAGCTCGTCTGGTCCGCCGACCGCACCGGCGGAGAGATGTTCTCCATGGTCATGCGTGACATTGCCACGGGCAAGGACACGCCGCTCTTCGACAATGTCACCCCCGCCAATGCCATTGCCGCCGACGCGCGCACCGTTTTTGCCGTCGAGCTTGATGAGAACCACCGCCCCGCAAAGGTGATTGCCCGCGCCCCAGGCGAAGAGATGCGCACCATTTACGAGGAGACCGACCCGGGCTTCTTCACCTCGGTCTCGAAAACGCTGTCGGGGGGCTACATCGTCATCGACGCCCACGACCATCAGACGAGCGAGGTGCGCATCCTCGACGCGCACGATCCTGCCGCGACCCCCACCCTCATCGCCCCCCGCCTTGAGGACGAGGAGTACGAGGTCGCCCACCACGGGGACGCCCTTTACATCAAGACCAACCGGGACGCGCGGGACTATAAGATCGTCCGCGCCCCCGTCGACGCTCCGGGCCGCGACAATTGGGAAGACGTGGTCCCCCACAGGCCTGGCGTTCTGATTGTGGCGATGATTGTCTACGCCGACTTTCTGGTGTGGCTCGAGCGGGAAAATGCCTTGCCGCGCATCGTCATCCGCCGTCTTGCCGATGGCGACGAACATCAGATCGCGTTCGACGAGGAGGCCTACTCCCTCGGCATTGAGGAGGGGCACGAGTTCCTCACCAACACCTTGCGCTTCACCTACTCGTCCATGACGACGCCGCACGAGGTGTGGGACTATGACATGGCAAGCCGCGAGCGGCGGCTGCGCAAGCGCCAACAGGTGCCCTCTGGCCACGACCCGTCCCAATATGGGACGCGCCGGCTGATGGCGAAGGCCGCCGACGGCGCCGAGGTGCCCGTCAGCCTCTACCACCGCGCCGACACGCCCATAGACG
>JBCDCF010000693.1:0-2466 GCA_039182345.1 Pseudomonadota bacterium | reverse complement strand
TGGAACGAGCACTGCTCCTACAAATCCTCTCGCCCGTTCCTCAAGAAGCTGCCAACGACGGGCGAGGTGGTCATCCACGGCCCTGGCGAGAATGCGGGCGTTGTGGACATTGGCGACGGCCTGGCGGTGGTCTTCAAGATGGAGAGCCACAACCACCCGTCCTACATCGAGCCCTACCAGGGCGCGGCCACAGGCGTCGGCGGCATCCTGCGCGATGTGTTCACCATGGGCGCGCGCCCTGTGGCGATCCTCAACGCCATCCGCTTCGGCGCGCCGGACCATCCGCGCACGCGCCATCTTGTGGCCGGCGTGGTGGCGGGGATCGGCGGCTATGGCAACGCATTCGGCGTGCCGACGGTGGGGGGCGAAGTGGAGTTCGACCCCGCTTACAACGGCAACTGCCTGGTCAATGCCATGGCGGTGGGGATCGCCCGGCAGGACGGCATTTTCCTGTCGAAGGCCCGCGGTGTGGGGCGGCCCATCGTTTATCTCGGCTCAAAGACCGGGCGGGATGGGATCCACGGCGCCACAATGGCCTCCGCCACCTTTGAGACGGAGGATGAGAGCGAGCGCTCCACCGTCCAGGTGGGCGACCCCTTTGCCGGCAAGCGCCTGTTGGAGGCTTGTCTTGAGTTGATGGCAACGGGCGCCGTCATCGCCATCCAGGACATGGGGGCGGCGGGCCTCACCTCGTCGGCGGTGGAGATGGGGGCGAAGGGGGACCTTGGCATTCACCTTGACCTCGACAAGGTGCCTTGCCGCGAGGATGGGATGAGCGCGTACGAGATGATGCTGTCGGAAAGCCAGGAGCGCATGCTCATGGTGCTCGACCCCGACCATTGGGAGGCGGCGCAAAAGATCTTCGCCAAGTGGACGCTGGATTCAGCCATTGTCGGCGAGACGGCGGACGATCTGCGCTTCGTCATCCGCCACAAGGGCAAGGTGGAGGCGGACCTTCCCATCAAGGAGTTGGGGGACGAGGCGCCCGTCTACCACCGCCCCGTCGGGACCGCCCCTCCGCCAGCGCCGCTGCGCGATGCTGATATGGCCCCGCCGGAGGACATTGGCGCTGCCCTTCTTGCCATCCTTGCAAGCCCCAACGGCGCCTCGCGGCGCTGGGTGTATGAGCAGTACGACCATGTGATTTCCGGCAACGTCGCCGAAGGCCCAGGCGGGGATGCGGCGGTGGTGCGCATTGGCGATGGCCCCGCCGCCCTTGCGATGACCGTCGACGTCGCCCCCCGCTACTGCGGCGCAGACCCCGTCCAAGGGGGTCGCCAGGCGGTGGCGGAGGCCTACCGCAACATCACTGCCGTCGGCGCCCTCCCCCTAGCGCTCACCGACAACTTGAATTTCGGCAGCGCCATGCGTCCCGAAATCATGGCCCAGTTCGCAGGCTGCATTGAAGGGATTGGCGAGGCCTCGCGCGCCCTCAACGTCCCCGTCGTGTCGGGCAACGTCTCCCTCTACAACGAGACCGATGGCGAGGCGATCCTGCCGACGCCGGCCATCGGCGCTGTGGGCAAGCTCGATGATATCGACACGCGCATGGACATTGCCTTCAAGGCGCCGATGGAGACCATCGTCCTCATCGGCGGGCCTGGTGATCACATCGGCCGATCGCTTTATCTGGACGTGGTGAAGGGCCGGCGCAGCGGTCCGCCGCCCCCCGTCGACCTTGCCCTTGAACGGCGCCATGGCGACTTCGTGCGTGCCGCCATTGCAGAAGGCACCGTCACCGCCTGCCACGATGTGTCGGCCGGCGGCCTTCTGACGGCGCTGGCTGAGATGGCCCTTGCCTCAGGCCTCGGCGCAAGGCTCACCGTGCCTGACCCTTTGCACATCATCCTATTCGCGGAGGATCAGGGGCGCTACGTACTGACAACCAACGATTTTGCCGGCCTTCTTGAGGCTGCGACCGCCAAAGGCGTGGGGCTTGCCCCTGTGGGCATTGTGGGAGGCGACCGCCTGTTCCAGGACGGCGCATTCAGCGTATCGTTGAAAGACATGCGCGCCGCACACGAAGGGTGGTTCGCGACCTATATGTCTGGCGAACGCCGCGTTTCTGCCTGAGGGCGCGGCCTCAGCCAACGTGAATCGGAGGGAGCCGGCCATGGCCATGAACCAGCACGAGATCGAAACCCTGATTCGTGAGGCTTTGCCGGACGCGCAGGTGGAAATCCGCGATCTTGCCGGCGACGGCGACCACTATGCGGCGACCGTTGTGTCAGAAGCTTTCCGCGGGAAAACCCGTGTGGCCCAGCACAAAATGGTCTACGACGCCCTCAAAGGCCGTATGGGCGGCGAATTGCACGCCCTTGCCCTTCAAACCTCCGCCCCTGGTGCCTTTCATGAACAACAGGACGTCGTTGGATTTCACGGCCTCGTCGATGGTCTGTTGCGCGTCGGTCATGGACTGTCCTTGTGTCAGATTGACGGTGAACTAGGCACCAGGGGCGGAGGTTT
>JBCDCF010000692.1:0-2479 GCA_039182345.1 Pseudomonadota bacterium | reverse complement strand
AGACGGGCCGCGCCATTATGGCGGAAGCCGGTCGCCGCCTCGTCCCGTGCACCATGGAGCTTGGCGGCAAGAGCGCGCTGATTGTCTTTGCCTCGGCCGACAGGGAACGGGCGCTGGATGGGGCGCTTGCGGGCGTTTACTCCAACAACGGGCAGCAGTGCCTTGCAGGCTCTCGCATCCTTGTGGAGCGCTCCATCGCCGATGCCTTCATTGCCGATTTCGTGGCGCGGGCGGAGCGGATCGTCATCGGCGATCCTGCCGACGATGCCACCGAGCTCGGCCCCCTTGCCTTCAAGGCCCACCGCGACCGCGTGCTCTCGTTTGCCGATTGGGCGGTGGAAGACGGCGCCGAGCTTCTCACAGGCGGCAAAGTGCCGGCAGGCCTCCCCCCTCTCCTTGAAAGCGGCTTTTATGCCGAACCCACCGCAGCCTTTGCCCCCGACAACAAGGGCCGCGCCTCGCAGGACGAGATTTTCGGCCCGTTCGCCATGATCTCCACCTTTGAGACCTACGAGGAGGCGATCACGATGGCCAATGACACCGACTTCGGCCTCGTCTCCTACGTGTGGTCCGACCACCTTCCGACGGTGGAGCGGGCCGTGCGCGACCTCAAGTCAGGGGTCGTGTGGGTCAATACGTCCATGACGCGCGAATTGCGCGCACCCTTCGGCGGCTTCAAGGACAGTGGCGTCGGTCGCGAGGGTGGGGACGCGTCGGTGCACTTCTTCACGGAGGAGAAGACGGTGACCATCCCCTCAAGGCCAGTGGAGGTGCGCCGGTTCGGGGTGTCGGGACCATCCCGCGGCTCATAACAAACGGCGCGTTGCACGGTTGCGCCTTGGCCCCTGCGGTGATGGCTCACTGAACGGGTTTGCGTCTGGCACGGGGCGTGCAATCCTTGGGGCGTTGGACGAGCAGGCGGGGCCTGCTCTGAGGAGGACTTTATGGCGCGTCGATCGGGTCGGGACTGGACGTTCTGGGTCCTTGCCGCCTTCTTCACGCTGTTCGTGATCTTCCTCTACGGGCCGATGATCACGATCTACATCCTGTCTTTCCAGGGCCCCACGGGCGGGCTGACCTTTCCCTTGCAAGGGGTGTCGCTGCGCTGGTTCTCCGACCTTTTCGGCCAGGCGCGCACGGGCGATGTGGGCGGGGCGTTCTCCCGCTCGCTGCCCCTTGCGCTCATCGTCATGGTGCTGACGGTGTTGATTGCGGTGCCAGCGGGCCTTGCCTTCAGGCGCAAGTTCTATGGCTCGACGCTGATTTTCTATGCCGCCATTGCAAGTCTCATCGTGCCTGGGCTTGTCCTGTCCATCGGCACGCTCGTCACCTTCAACTTCCTGGGGTTGCCTGCGCGCTGGTACACCTCGGCGCTGGGGGCGCACCTGTCGTGGACCATTCCTTTCGGGCTCCTCATCATGTTTGCGGTCCTGTCGCGCCTTCCCGATAGCTACGAGGAAGCCGCCTACGACCTTGGCGCCAGCCGTGTGCAAACCCTGCTCTTGGTGATTGTCCCCATCGTCTTCCCTGGGATGATTGCCGTTGCCCTGTTCGGCTTCACCCTCTCCTATGACGAGTTCCCGCGCTCATGGCTCACCGTCGGGCCCAAGAATACGCTGCCCTTGGAAATCTGGACCATGACCACCAACGTCACCTCCCCATCCCTTTATGCGCTGGGCACGGTGACGACGCTGATCTCCTTCCTCGTCATCGGCCTTGCCATCGGCTCCATTGCCATCATCCAGCGCCGTCGCAGCCGGGCTGGCGCCTGACAGGAGGAATTGTGATGCGCCTACTGTCCCTCGTCCTCGGGCTGTGCATTGGCATGGCTGGCATCGCAGCCGCGCCGCTGCCGGCCATTGCCGACGCCTGCTTTGACCACAACGGCTCCACCATGCGCGTCACCAACCGCAACGGGCAGATGACCATTCGCTACGAGCGACCGCGCGAGGCACTTCGCCCTGCAGGGGTGCGCCGCGGAACCGTGCTTGTGGACGCTGTGGAGGGGCCGAACGGCATTCGCGGCACGGCGCGGGTGTTCTCACGCCATTGCCCTGGCAACCCGCTCACCTACGACGTGGCGGGGCACTTCGAGGGGGATGAATCCTTCTTCCTTGAAGGGCAGCGCCAGGTCTATGCCCAGTGCCAGCCCACAGGGCGCACCACCACCGATATCCTGGAGTTCTTCTACGTGGGAGAGTGTTGAGTTCATGAGCCAGTCAGGCGAAATCCGCCTTGAGGGGGTCTCCAAGAGCTTTGGCGACACCCACGCCGTCCGCGACATCAATCTGACCATCAAGAACGGGTCCTATTGCTGTCTGCTTGGCCCATCGGGCTGCGGCAAGACCACCATTTTGCGGATGATCGCAGGGCACGAGACGCCGAGCGCGGGAGATATCACCATCGGCGGCCAGTCGGTGGTGGGGCTGCCGCCCGTCCAGCGCGGCACGGCGATGATGTTCCAGAACTACGCGCTGTT
>JBCDCF010000691.1:0-2482 GCA_039182345.1 Pseudomonadota bacterium | reverse complement strand
TTGGTGGTGGGCGTGCTCCTCATCACCTTGGGTCTTCGGGCCGCAGCCATCGTGGCGCTGATCCTGCCCGTCGTGTCGCTTGCCACCCTTGCCACCATGAACGTCATCGGCCTTGCCATCCACCAGATGTCGGTAACAGGGCTCATCGTGGCGCTCGGCCTTTTGGTGGATGCAGGCATTGTGATGACCGATGAGGTGGGCCAACGCATCCGTGCAGGCCTTCGCCGGGTGGATGCGGTGAGCCAGTCGGTCAAACGGCTGTTTGCGCCATTGCTGGCCTCCACCATAACGACGGCCCTTTCCTTCACACCGATGATCCTTTTGCCGGGGCCGGCGGGGGATTTCGTCGGTTCCATCGCCATTGCCGTCGTCATCATGCTGTTGTGGTCGTTCATCGTGGCCATCACCATCACGCCTGCCATCGCAGGCTGGGTGATGCCGGCGGCCTCCACAGGGGGCATGTGGCAGAACGGGCTGAGGATTGCTGCGGTCTCCAAGCTGTTTGCGGCCAGTCTTCAGCTTGCCGTGCGCAACCCCGTTCGTTCGGTGGCACTCGCCCTTGTGCTTCCCGTCATGGGCTTTCTGTCGCTGCCACTCCTGACGGCGCAGTTCTTTCCTGGGGTGGACAGGGACCAGTTCCACATCGAGGTGGACCTGCGGCCAGGGGCGTCCATCGGCCAGACGACGACGGTGGTGAAACGGCTCGACACCATCTTGCGTGAGGCAACTGAAACGCGGCAGGTGGCTTGGACCATGGGCCGCTCGGCGCCGGCGTTTTACTACAACATCGTCGGCGCAAGGGAAGACTCGGCCCGCTATGCGCAAGCCTTGGTGACAACGCACTCGGCCGCGGACACAGAAACCCTCTTAGCGAGGCTAGAGCGCACTTTGGCCGATGCCGCACCGCAGGCACAGGTGCTGGTGCGCGGCCTCGTCCAGGGTCCCCCCGTCAACGCGCCCGTGGAGCTGCGCATTGTCGGCCCCGACCTTGACCGGCTGCGCGAGATCGGCGGCGAGATCAGGCGCATTGCCTCCAATGTGGATTCGGTTGTCCTTGCCCGCGAGACGGTCACCAACGGTGCGCCCGAGGTGAGTGTGAAAGTGGATGAGGCAAAGGCCGAGCAGATTGGCCTCGACCTTGGCATGATCGCCCGCCAGCTTGAGGCGGGGCTGGAAGGGGTGGCCGGCGGATCGCTGCTTGAGGGGCCTGAGGAGCTTCCCGTCAGGGTGCGGTTCGGCGATGCTGTGCGCAGCGACCTGACGGCCGTCTCCGACCTTTTGATCGTGCCCCCAAACGCTGCAAACCACGCGGCGGAAGGGCGGTTTGCCGGGGTCCCCCTGTCGGCCATCGCCACCGTGACGCTGACGCCGAGCGAGCCCATCATCACCCGGCGCAACGCTGAGCGCATCAACACCATTCAGGCCTTCACCTTGCGCGATGTGTTGCCTGAAGAGGCGCTGGTGGAGGTCCAGGCCGCCCTTGCAGCAGAAGGGTTTGCCGTGCCCCAAGGCTACCGGCTGGAGCTTGGCGGGGACAGCGATGCGCGCTCCACCACGCTGAACAACCTTCTGGCCTCCCTCGGCATCATCATCACCTTGTCCATCGCATCCATCGTGATGACGTTTCGCTCCTTCCGCCTCACCCTTGTGGCGATCGTGGTCAGCGTCCTGTCGGCGGGGCTGTCGATGCTCGCCCTTGCGGTGTTTCAGTATCCGTTCGGGATCAACGCCATCATCGGGGTGATTGGCTCCATTGGCGTCTCCATCAACGCGGCCATCATCATCATGACGGGGCTGCAGGCGAACGCTGACGCCCGTGATGGGGACCGCAACGCGATGGTGGACGTGGTGATGGCCTCCAGCCGGCACATTGTCAGCACCACCGTCACCACCTTCGGCGGCTTCCTGCCACTGATCCTTGCCGGCGGGGGGTTCTGGCCGCCCTTTGCCATGTCCGTGGCGGGGGGCGTCCTGTTGTCGACGGTGATATCGTTTTACTTCACCCCGCCGATGTTCGCCCTTGTCTATGCGCGCCGTGCCCGCAAGACGCCGGTGCGAGCTCTGCCAGCGCCTGCCGACCTGACGATGGCCGCGTCACGACCGTGACCGACGTCCCACGGGAACGGGGCAATGCACAGCCATCGCGGATGGGGGCCTTCCTCAAGCGTGGAGGCGCTCGTCGATCTTTGCCAGCAGCGCGGCATAGTCGGGCGTGCCATCTGCGGCGTAGTGGAAGTTTTTAAACAGGCCCGTCAGCTCGGTGAAGTAACGGCGTGCTTCGGTTTTGTCGGAAAACGTCAACGGGCGCAGCAAAAGGCTATAGATGCGTTCGAACACAAGCTTTTGCCGGTCGAGGGGCACGCTGGCGTCGACCGCATCGAAGGCGTCCTGTTGAAGGTAGACCATGTCCAGGAAGAGCGCCTTTTGCTGGGTGATGAAGTCATCCATGGTGACGCCTTCCTCGCCGGTCACCTGCATCATC
>JBCDCF010000690.1:0-2488 GCA_039182345.1 Pseudomonadota bacterium | reverse complement strand
TCGCGTCAGGCTGCACGTTGGTCTTTCTCCTTGCCACAGGCTACTACGCGACCCCCGTTCTCCTCGGCGGGCCGTCGACGACGCTGGTCTCTGAGACCATTGCAGGCTTCTTCCATGTGGCGGGCGACAAGTGGCCCGTGGGGTCGGCCTTCGCCACCATCATGCTCGTCACCGCGCTCGCCATTGCCGGCATCTTTTTGAAGGTGATGGGTCGCGGCGGTAAGGGACTGTTGTCGTGACGCGGCACACGCGCGTCCTCCTGTCGGTCGTCTTCTGGGCGTTCGTGGTCTACCTCTTCGTGCCCCTGGTGCTGATGGTGCTGATGGGGTTCAAGGATTCCCGTTTCATCGGCTTTCCCATCACCGCCTGGACCACCGACTGGTACGTGGGCGTCTTCGAGGACGGGGACGTGATGGCAAGCTTTGCCTACTCCATGGCGATCGCCGTCATCTCAACACTCTTCTCGCTCGTCATCGGCACCTGGGTGGCCGCCTTCCTCCAGCCCTACAGCTTTCCTGGCAAGTTCATCGTCTTTGCGTTGATGTGTTTGCCTGCGGTGGTGCCTGGCATCATCTCCGCCATTGCCTTGCGGGTGGCAGCGCGCGTGGTGGAGATCGAGCCTGGGATGACGGCCATCATCATCGGCCACACCATCCACAACGTGCCCTTTGTGGCCCTTGTGGTGATGGCGCGGCTCTCCACCCTTCCCAAAAGCCAGGTGGAGGCGGCCAAGGACCTTGGGGCCGACGGTCTCATCGCCTTCATGCGGGTGACGCTGCCTTACCTGCGCCCTGCGCTGATCGGTGCGGCCGTGTTCTGCATGCTTTTGAGCTTTGATGACTTCGTGCGCTCCTTCTTCCTTGGCGGCTACCAGCCCACGTTGCCCGTTCTCATCTTCGCTGAACTGCGCTCAGGCATGAGCCCGCAGATCAACGCCATTGCGACCGTTGTGCTGGTGCTCACCGCCGTCCTCGGTTTGTGGGCCGAGCGGTCCATGCGGCGCATGAAAAAGGCCCGTTGATGTCCGCCACCGATGCCGTCGTCCACCTTCAGTCCATCACCAAACGGTTCGGCCGTACGGTGGCGGTGGACGCCCTCGACCTTGCCATCGGGCGCGGTGAGTTCGTGACGTTCCTCGGCCCGTCCGGCTGCGGCAAGTCCACAACGCTGCGCATGTTGGGCGGCTTCGAGACCCCTGACGAGGGCCGCATCCTTCTGGATGGTGCCGACGTCACCCGCCAGCCGCCCAACAGGCGCAACGTCAACATGGTGTTTCAGGACTACGCGCTCTTCCCCCACATGAGCGTGCGCAAGAACGTTGCCTTCGGGCTTGAACTGAAAGGCCTGTCGCGCAGCGCCATCGATGCGAAGGTGGTAGAGCTTCTGGCGTTCCTGCAGCTTGAAGCCCTTGCGGACCGTCAGCCCGATCAGCTCTCAGGCGGTCAGCGCCAGCGCGTTGCCCTTGCCCGCGCCCTCGCGCCGGACCCCAAACTGTTGTTGCTGGACGAGCCCCTCGGCGCCCTCGACGCCAAGCTGCGCGGCCAGCTTCAGGTGGAGCTGAAGGACATCCAGCGCCGCACAGGCAAAACCTTCCTGTTCGTCACCCACGACCAGGACGAGGCACTCACTATGTCCGACAGGATCGTCGTCATGAACGAGGGGAGGGTGGAGCAGGACGGCACCCCCGAAGACCTTTATATGCGCCCGCAAACCCGCTTCGTGGCTGAGTTCATCGGCGAGACGAACCTCATCACAGGCACGGTGCAACACGCCGAGGGCGGTGTGCTCAGCCTTGATTGGGGCGGACGGTCCATCAAGGGCATCACCGCGGGGCCAGCGCCGGCGGCGGGGGCGGCGATGACGGGGTCGTTGCGGCTCGAGCACGTGAGCGTCCACGCCGCCGACCCTGGCGTAGAGAGCCTGCCGGCAAGGCTTACCTCGCGCATCTTCAAAGGCAGCCGAACCCTTGTGGACGTTACGGTAGAAGGCGGCGAACAGGCGACCCTCAGCGCCTACCTTCCCGCCGAAACCGCCATCGAGGAAGGCGCCGCGGTCTGGGTCACCTGGGAGCCTCAGCGCCTTTTTCTGTTCGACCACTGAGGGTCAGCTGGCGCTCACCTCAAACTGTGAGGAGAGGTCCTCAAGGCCGGCGCGAATCAGGTCTTCGAGCGCCGCTTCGTCGATCGCGCTGAGGGATTTGATGTACCAGCAGCTCTTGCCGCGCCTGTGTTTGCCAAGGCGCGCGGCAATCTCGGGAAACGCACTGTAGCCTGGCAGGATGTGGAGCGAGATCTCCTTGGCGCGCATGGAAAAGCCGGTGGCCAGAAAGTCGCCCTCCCGCCCGCTGTCATAGCGATAGTGGTAGGAGCCATAGCCGATCAGCCCGCGCCCCCAATGGCGCGGCGCCCACCCCGTCACGCGCTGAAAAAGCCGGGCAAGGCGCAGTCCCTCGTCGCGCCGCGCATCAGGTGTGACAGCGCCAAGCACC
>JBCDCF010000689.1:0-2506 GCA_039182345.1 Pseudomonadota bacterium | reverse complement strand
CCTTGCATGGTCACGTTGCCTTTGGTGTAGGCGCTCGCCGGGTCCAAGGCCAATCAACGGGCGGTGACGGGTACGTCATCGTGGTCGCATGATGCGTCCCGATGGGCCTGACTGATCTCCATCCGGCGGGTTCTGGAATGGGCCGCCGGGTCCCCTTTCCTGGTTCAACGCCCAGCTGACGGAGGGAAAGGCAAGGTCGTCCCAAGGGACGTCGGCGTCGTCGAAAAGGGCAACGGCCTGGCTCTCTTCCCCCGGCGCAAAGGCGCTGCCGGCAAGGTGGGCGCGGAAGATAAGCTGCACCTGGCCGAGCCGCCTGATGGTGTAGACGGCAAGCAACCCGTCGATGACGATGTCGGCGGTTGCCTCCTCGTAGGCTTCCCGCTTGGCGCCCTCTTCGGGGGTCTCGCCATGCTCCATATAGCCGGCCGGCAGCGTCCACTTGCCTCGCGAGGGATTGATGTCGCGCCGGCACAACAGGACGCCGCCACCCACACGCACAACGGCACCGACGACAATCTTGGGGTTGTCGTAGGCCACAAAGCCGCAACGGGCGCACACGGCGCGCTCGTGGGTGTCGCCATCGGGGGTGCGGCGGACAAAGTCCGGCGTCACGAGGCGGCGGCCGGTGCGTTTTCGTCCAGGAGTGTCTTGAGCGTCGCGCCGAACTCTCCCGACAGCACGTCTTGCGTCAACACACCCACATGCTTGGCGCGGATCACGCCTTCGGTGTCCACGATGAAGGTTTCCGGCACGCCGTAGACGCCCCATTCGATGGCGCGGCGCCCATCGGGGTCGACGCCCACAACGTCATAGGGGTTGCCAAGCTCGGCCAGGAAGCGCTCGGCCGCACTCTGCTGGTCTTTGTAGTTGAGGCCGACGATGTTGAGGCCGTCACGCTCCGACAGGGCCATCAGCAAAGGGTGTTCCACACGGCACGGCCCGCACCAGGAGGCAAACACGTTGACGAGGCTGACCTTGCCTTTCAGCGACCCTGGGTCGAAGCCAGGCGCAGTGGCGTTCAGCTCGGGAAAGGCAACGTTCGGAACGGCGCGGTCGATCAGGGCGGAGGGCACCACGGAGCGATCCGCCCCATCCGTCACGCGGAAGGCAAAAAGCCCCGCGAGCGCTGCGAACGCGATGAGGGGGAGGGAGAGGAGAAGGCGCTTTTTCACCGTGTCACCTCCTGTCGGTGCCTGAGGCGCGTTCGGCCCGCCTGAGGGCAGCGCGCGCCGAGCGTCTGTCCAGCACCACCCATGCGATGAGCCCTGCGATGGTGCCAAATCCGATCGCGTAGGCGGAGATGACGAAGGCGGCGTACTGCCCGCTCATGCCGACCCCCTGGCGGTGCGAAGGCGCAAAGCCCGTGCGCGCCTGCGCATCAATTCCGTGCGCATGGCGGTCAGGTGCAGCGTCGTGAACAACAGCATGAACGCCACCGCCATGATGAGGAGCGGCGTCAGCATGGAGGCGTGAATGGTGGGCCCGTCGAAGCGAAACACGCTGGCAGGCTGGTGCAGCGTGTTCCACCAGTCCACCGAGAACTTGATGATGGGAATGTTGATGACGCCCACGAGGATGACGATGGCCGTCACCCGTGCCGCCCGCGAGGGCTCGTCGATGGCGCGCCACAGGGCGATCAGCCCCAGGTACATGAAAAATAGGATCAACATGGAGGTGAGCCGCGCGTCCCACACCCACCAGGCACCCCACATGGGTTTGCCCCAGACAGAGCCTGTGGCGAGCGCCATGAAGGTGAAGGCCGCACCCAAAGGGGCCGCCGCCTTGGCCGACACATCCGCCAAAGGGTGGCGCCACACGAGTGTGCCGATGGCCGCGAACGTCATCACCATGTAGCCGAACATGGCAAGCCAGGCGGAGGGCACATGCACGTACATGATGCGCACCGTCGCCCCTTGCTGATAGTCCTCAGGCGAGGCCCACAGGGCGTAATAAAGGCCCACCGCAAAGGCGACCACCGTTGCCCCGGCAAGCCAAGGAATCGCCTTGTCGGCAATGCGCCCGAAGCGCCCGGGATTGACGATGGATGCCGGCACTGGCGCCGATGAGGTCGTCGACATGAAAGGCCTCCCTGTACGCAAACTAGGCACGATCGCGCTGGTGCGAAAGCGCTATTCGATCTCCCGCAGTGCCGCAGCCGCCGCCAAGGGGCAAACAACGCCCGTCACCAGGCTGAGGGCACCCAGAAGTGCAAGCGGTGCGCCTGGGCTGCGGCCAGCCACCGTCGCCTCGATGACGGCGACGCCGAAGATCAGGATGGGGATCGACAAGGGGAGCACCAAAATGGCGATCAGCACCCCTGCGCGGCGAAGCGACACAGCAACCGCTGCCCCCACAGCCCCGATCAGCGCAAGACCGGGCGTGCCGATGAGGAAGGTGAGCGCCGTCACCGCCAGCACCTTAACGTCCATGTTGAGCAGGATTGCCGCAAGGGGGGTGGCGAGGATGAGGGGGAGGGCTGCAGCCGTCCAATGGGCGGCCGCCTTTG
>JBCDCF010000688.1:0-2508 GCA_039182345.1 Pseudomonadota bacterium | reverse complement strand
GAGGCACAGGCAATGGCCGCGGCAGCGTTGACGGGGCCGGGGAAACGGCAATGATGCGGGTGCGTTTCAATCCAGCCCGCAAGGCGTGAGCCGATGGCCCCTTCCCAGCAACGCACTTGCGCCGCCGCTTCTCAACGCGCTCGCGCGGTGTCACCTTTCCCGGCCGGTCTCACCTTCGCCGTGATGGCATGACGCGGCCCCTGCAGCGCCTCTCCTTCGTCGCCGCACGCACGAAGGAAGCCCAAGCGGCCGCAGGGGCGCTCACCCAGCGCTATGGCCACCATGATCCGTCCGAGGCGGACGTGATCGTTGCCCTAGGGGGTGACGGGCTGATGCTTCAGACGCTCCACAGGTTCATGTCCACAGGCAAACCCACCTTCGGCATGAACCGTGGCTCCGTCGGCTTTTTGATGAACGAGTTTGCCGTCGAGGGCCTGCCTGAGCGTCTTGCCAAGGCCGACACCACCCGCATCCGCCCCTTGCGTATGACAGCGCGGGACGAAGCGGGCGAAGTGTTTGAGGCCAACGCCATCAACGAAGTCTCGCTGCTGCGCCAGACTCACCAGGCGGCAAAGCTGTCCATCTCCATCGATGGTGTGTCGCGCTTGCCTGAGTTGATTTGCGACGGCGTTCTGGTGGCAACCCCTGCGGGCTCCACCGCCTACAACCTGTCCGCCCATGGGCCGATCCTGCCCATCAACGCTCAGCTGTTGGCGCTGACGCCCATCTCAGCCTTTCGGCCTCGGCGTTGGCGCGGTGCGCTTTTGCCCTCACATGTCACCGTCACCATCAACTGTCAGGAGCGCGACAAGCGGCCCGTGGCCGCCGCGGCCGACCATGTGGAAATCCGCAGGGTCGCCAGCGTATCCATCCGCGAGGACGCCGTCGCGTCCTGCCTCATCATGTTCGACCCCGACCATTCCTGGGATGAGCGGATCCTCGCCGAGCAGTTCACCTATTAGAGCCCGTCAGGGTGCGTTTTTGCGGAAGTGATCGAGCACCGCCTCAAGGTCCATCACGTCCCCGAACTTGGCGTCGATGTCGAAAAGGTTCCACTCCACCGCCCCTGCGATCCTGTCGCCGATGGCTTCGCGCACCGCGATGGGGCGGAAGCCGTTGGCAAGACCGTCTTCGATGGTGTGCCGCACACAAGCGCACGCCGTCACGCCCGTCACGACAATGGTGTCCACCTTCTGCGCCGTCAGAAAGGCAGCAAGGGGGGTGCCGTGGAAGGCGCTGGCCATCTTCTTAACAATCACCAGTTCATCGGGGCGCGGGGCAAGCCGATCGTCAATGGCGGCCGCTTCCGACCCCGCGGGAAGCGTTTCCAGCGGAATTTTCTGCACCCAACGACCCATGTCGGAATGGGGACCCTCTGTCACATCATAGGCGGTCGTTGTGAACACCACGGGAAGGCCGCGGGCGCGAAATGCCTCCAAAAGCCTCTGGTTGGCGGGGATGATGGTGTCCATCCCTGCGCAGGAAAAGGCGTGATCGGGCCGGGTCCAGGCGTTGGCAAGGTCGATGACAATGAGCGCCGCCTTGTCGCCAAAGCCGATACGCCTTTGGAAGCCGCGCTCGGCGTAAACGGCGGCGTTGGCTCTGAAAACCACATCAAGGGCTGCCTTCAACTCTTCATCGGTGACGCGTTCGCCAGGCATTGCCCTTCTCCACTCGGTCAGTTGAGGCCGCACAGTGTTGGCCAAGGACGGTCGGATTGTCGAGGCCCCATGCCCAAGCAAAGCCTTGCGTCGAGCGCCCGGCTCGGCGACACCCTGATTGCGGCCCCTGTGCCGCGAGAAGCTCTCAGCGAAGGCGACGTTATGTCCACCAACTTGCGCATCAATCCCGAACGGCTCTGGTCGACGCTGATGGAAAGCGCCCGTTTCGGCGCAACGCCCAAAGGCGGTATCCGTCGTCTTGCCCTGTCGGACGAAGACAAGGCGGTGCGCGACTGGTTTCGCCAGGCCTGCGAGGCGGCGGGGCTGACCGTCTCGGTGGACGGCATCGGCAACATGTTTGCCGTCCGCGAGGGGAGCGATGTAAGCCGCGCGCCCATCGCTTTCGGCTCCCACCTCGACACCCAGCCCGCCGGCGGCAAGTTCGACGGCATATTGGGGGTGCTGGCAGGGCTTGAGGCCATCCGCACCATGAACGAGGCCGGCTACACCACCAACGCCCCCCTGGTGCTGGTCAACTGGACCAACGAGGAAGGCGCACGCTTTGCCCCTGCCATGATGTGCTCGGGCGTTTACGCAGGCGAGATCGACGCCGAACCCATGCTGGCGGGTGTGGACAATGACGGCCGCGTCTTTTCCGAGGAGCTTGAGCGCATCGGCTATCGCGGCGAGGAGACGGTGGGGGAGCGTCGGTTCGGTCACTTCATCGAGCTTCATATCGAGCAAGGGCCGATCCTTGAGGCGCAGGAGCAGGTGATTGGCGTCGTCGCAGGGGGCCAGGGGATCTTGTGGTTCGACGGCACCATCTTGGGCCGCGACAGCCACGCCG
>JBCDCF010000687.1:0-2509 GCA_039182345.1 Pseudomonadota bacterium | reverse complement strand
CGACGCAACACTTCGGGGGGACGCTGCGCGGGAAACTGTGCGTGACGGCCGGATCCGCGGGTGTGGCGGTCGCGGCATCATCCACGGCTTTGAACTGTTGGAGAAGCTCGGCTTCCACGAGTGGGATTTCGACTACGTACTCCTCGACTTCCTTGGCGATGTGGTGTGCGGCGGTTTCGGCCTGCCCATCGCGCGGGACATGTGCCAGAAGGTCATCGTTGTCGGCTCCAACGATCTTCAGTCGCTTTATGTGGCCAACAACGTGTGCTCGGCGGTGGAATACTTCCGCAAGCTCGGCGGCAACGTCGGCGTTGCCGGCATGGTCATCAACAAGGACGATGGCACCGGCGAGGCCCAGGCCTTTGCCAAGACCGTGGGCATTCCTGTCCTCTCCGCCATCCCGGCCCACGACGACATCCGCAAGAAGAGCGCGAACTATCAGATCATCGGGATGCCTGGCAGTCCCTGGGCATCGGTGTTCGAAGAGCTTGCCACCAACGTTGCCGAGGCACCGCCCCAACACCCCACACCGCTCGACCAGGATGGACTTCTGGGCCTTTTCGACAGCGATGTGACAGGGCGCGACTACGTCCTGAAGCCGGCAACGGCGGCCGATATGCGCGGGGCGTCTTTCACGCCCAAAGCCTCCCTCGAAGTGATTTACGACGAGGCCTGAGGGGATGGATCACGTCTTCTCCCAAGACACCCCTGAGCCTGACAGCGAAGGCGGTTGCCACGCAGGGCACGAGAGGATGGTGGCGGCGGCCGAAGCTGCCGGCAACGCGGAACTGTTGGAGAAATTCCGCGCCGATTACCCCATGGGCCCGCACGACCAACCCCAGTCCATGTGCCCGGCTTTCGGCTCGCTGCGGGTGGGTCTGCGCATGCGCCGTACAGCAACGGTGCTGTCAGGCTCGGGCTGTTGCGTCTACGGCCTCACCTTCACCTCGCACTTTTACGGCGCTCGGCGCACGGTGGGCTACGTGCCCTTCAATTCAGAGACCCTCGTCACGGGCAAACTGTTTGAGGACATCCGCGACGCCGTCTACGAGCTTGCCGACCCCGAAAAGTATGATGCGGTGGTGGTGACCAATCTTTGCGTCCCCACGGCGTCGGGCGTGCCGCTGCGGCTGCTGCCGCCGGTGATCAACGGTGTGCGCATCGTGGGGATCGACGTGCCAGGCTTTGGCGTTCCCACCCACGCCGAAGCCAAGGACGTTCTGGCCGGCGCCATGCTTGAGTTTGCGCGCAAGGAAGCCTCGGCCGGTCCCGTTGCCGCACCGGCGAAGCGCAACCATCGCCCATCCGTCACTTTGGTGGGCGAGATGTTCCCCGCCGACCCGATGGGGATTGCCGCGCTCCTCGATCCCATGGGCCTCGACGCAGGCCCCGTGGTGCCAACCCGTGAGTGGCGCGAGCTTTATGCCGCGCTGGACTGCGCTGTGGTTGCGGCCATCCACCCCTTCTACACCGCCTCCTTCCGTGCCTTTGAAGCTGCCGGCCGTCCCATTGTCGGCTCCGCCCCCGTGGGCCGTGAGGGCACGCTGGAGTGGTTGCGCACTGTCGGAGAAGCGGCAGGCGTTTCGGCCGACAAGATTGCCGATGCTCAGAACAAGGCAGGGCCCGCCATTGCCGGCGCCCTTGCCGCACGGCCTGTGAAAGGCCGCATCACCGTCTCAGGCTATGAAGGCTCTGAACTGTTGGTGGCGCGCCTCTTGGTGGAATCGGGCGCGGACGTGCGCTACGTGGGCACCGCCTGCCCGCGCACCCGCTTTTCCGAAGCCGACCGTGCGTGGCTCGACGAAAAGGGCATTCCCGTCACCTATCGCGCCTCGTTGGAGCAGGATCTTGCCGCCATCGATGCGTTCGACCCAGACCTTGCCATCGGCACCACACCCGTCGTCCAAAAGGCCAAGGAGTCGGGCCGGCCGTCCCTTTACTTCACCAACCTCATCTCTGCACGGCCGTTGATGGGCCCTGCCGGCGCAGGCTCCCTTGCCGATGTGGTCAACACGGCCATCGGCCGGCGCGATCGCATGAACGACATGCGCGAATTCTTCGACGGTGTCGGCGAAGGGTATGCCGCAGGCATCTGGGAAGACGTGCCGAAGGAACCGAAAGTCAAACCCGTGCGCTCGGGCAAGACCTTGATCGGCGCCAAGCCTGAAAAGTCCGACATCGTCAAAGGCTCCATCGTGGAGGATGCTTCATGCTGATCCTCGACCTTGACAGGGCAGGGGGTTACTGGGGCGCCGTCTACGTCTTTACGGCCATCAAAGGGTTGCAGGTCATCATCGACGGGCCGGTGGGGTGCGAAAACCTTCCAGTCACCTCAGTCCTTCATTACACCGATGCGCTGCCTCCCCACGAACTCCCCGTCGTGGTGACGGGCCTTGCTGAGGAAGAGCTCGGCCGCAAGGGCACCGAAGAGGCCATGAAGCGGGCCTGGGACACGCTCGATCCTGCCAAGCCGTCGGTGGTGGTCACAGGCTCCATTGCCGAGATGATT